>JBARBX010000544.1:0-11005 GCA_049793535.1 Steroidobacteraceae bacterium
TCGAGAACGCGAAGCTCGACGCGGCACAGCGGGCGATCGACAGCATCGTCGCCGCCGCAGGGCCGAGAACCATCGACAACACCCTGGCGAAGTACGACGAAGCGCTCAGACAATCAAACGCCGCCCAGTACTTCTCCGCGCTGATGGAGGCGGTGCACCCCGACGCCGCGTTTCGCGACCGCGCCACGGCGATGACGCGCAAGGTGAGCGCTCTGCAAACGGCGCTTTCGCTCAACCGCGGCGTCTACGAGGCGCTGGCGGCCATGCCCCTCGAACATGCGGATGCGGCCACGCAGTACTACGTGCGGCGCCAATTGCTCGAGTTTCGGCTGGCCGGCGTCGACAAGGACGACGCCGTGCGCGCGCGCTTGAAGGTTCTCAACGACGAACTCACGGAGGAGCAATCGGCGTTCGAGCGCAACATCAACGACGGGAAGAAAACCCTCGAAGTCCGCGATGCGTCCGAACTCAAGGGCTTGCCGCAAGACTACATCGACAGCCACAAGCCCGACAAAGCCGGCGTCATCCGCATCACCACGGACTACCCGGACTACATTCCGGCGATGAATTTTGCCGTGAGCAGCGCGCTGCGCCGCCGCCTTTTCCTGGCGTTCAATTCACGCGCCTACCCGCAGAACGCCCAGGTACTGATGAAGATGCTGCGCACGCGTTACGAGATCGCCTCGTTGCTCGGGTACAAGTCGTGGGCGGACTACTACGCGGCCGACAAGATGATCGGCAGCGGCGCCGCGATCGCGCACTTCATTCAGGATCTCGACATGGCGGTGCGGCCGGTCGCCGAGCGGGAATTTAAGATGCTGCTCGCGGAGAAGCAGAAAATCGTCCCGGGCGCGACCACCATCGATCTTCAGGAAAAAAGCTACTACCAGGAGCAGGTGCGCCGCTCGAGCTACAATTTCGATTCGCAGTCGGTGCGCCCGTACTTCCCTTACGACCGCGTGAAGCAGGGGATACTCGACACCGCGGCCACCCTGTTCCACATCGGATTTCGGCGGGAAGAAGGCGTTCCGGCCTGGGATCCATCGGTCGAGACCTGGCTGGTCGTGGACTCTGGCAAGGTCATCGGCCGCATCTACATGGACATGCACCCTCGCCCGGGCAAATACTCGCACGCGGAAATGATGCCGCTGCTCGACGGCATCCGCGGCAAACAGCTTCCGGAAGGCATTCTCATATGCAATTTTCCGCGGCCCACACCCGATGATCCTGGCCTAATGCAATACGGCGATGTGCAGACCTTCTTCCATGAGTTCGGGCATCTCATGCACATGATTTTGGGAGGCCAGCAACCCTGGGCCGGGATCAGCGGCATTTCCATGGAAGCGGATTTCGTCGAAGCTCCGTCGCAGATGCTCGAGGAGTGGATCCAGAGCCCGCAGGTGCTCGCCACCTTCGCCAAGGACTACAAATCCGGTCGACCCATCCCGGCCGAACTCGTACGGCGAATGAATCGGGCATCGGCGTTCGGGCGCGCCAACTATGTCAGCCAGCAAAACGGCTACACGGCACTGTCCTACCACATATACGACGCCAAGCCGCAGGACGTGGATCTCGAGGCGATTACCGATCGCGACACCCGCAAATACACCCTGTTCACGCCGCTGCGCGGTACGCATATGTACACCTCGTTCGGACATCTGGCGGGGTACTCTTCGGCGTACTACACCTATATGTGGGACGAGGTCATTGCCCTCGACTTCTTCGAGCAATTCGACTCCAAGAATCTGCTCGCCGGCGATACGCCGCTGCGCTATCGGCGAACGGTATTGGAGCCGGGCGGCTCGGTATCGGCGAATGACTTGGTGAAGAACTTCCTGGGACGGCCGCAGTCCATAGAGGCGCTGAAGCGTTGGGTGGGAGCGGAATTCGTCGCGGAACCGCGTTGACGAACCCCGGTTGAACGGGCGGCAATCGCCCCCATGTGTGGGTGAGTCCGGCGGCCGGAGGGCGGGGGTGCTAAAATGGCGCGTCGAGTATTACTGGAGGACGATCATGGCCAATTTCTCAAGCAACAATCTCGCCTTTCCGGGCGCCCAAACGGACAGCCGCAGCGCGTTCATCACACGCACCTACACGCATCTGGTGGGCGGAATTCTCGGATTCATCTTGGTCGAGCTGGCCCTGTTCGAATCCGGCCTCGCGCTGCAAATCGCGCAGTTCATGCTCGGCTTCAACTGGTTTCTGATCCTCGGCGCCTTTATGCTGACGGGCTGGCTGGCTTCGCGCACCGCGCAAACCAGCTCCTCAATCGGGATGCAGTACTTCGCCTATGGGGCGTACGTGGTGGCGGAGGCGCTGATTTTCGTCCCCCTCCTCTACATTGCCGATGCCAAGGCTCCCGGCGCGATCGACAGCGCCACCTTGGTGACCGCGTTGGGCGCCGGCGGCCTCATGTTCGTCGCACATCGCACCCGCAAGGACTTCTCCTTCCTGCGTGCTCTGCTCATGTGGGGCGGCGTGCTGGCGCTGGTGGCCATGATCGGCGGCGCTATCTTCGGCTTTCAGCTCGGTACCTGGTTCTCGGTGGCGATGATCGGGTTCGCCGGTGTCGCGGTGCTCTATGACACCTCCAACATCATTCACAATTTTCCCGAGGATCGCTACGTCTCAGCGGCAATGCAGCTATTCGCCTCGATCGCACTCATGTTCTGGTACGTGCTGCGTCTCGTGATGGGCAGCCGCAACTGATCGACGGCTGGGTAGGTCTTTAACAGGGCTAGGCCTTTAGCAGGGCTACTCCGCCCATATAGGGAACGAGCACGGACGGCACCGCAACGGTGCCGTCTTGCTGTTGATAGTTCTCCAGGATGGCGACGAGCGCCCGTCCCACGGCGACGCCCGAGCCGTTCAAGGTGTGTACCAATTCCGGCTTCCCCGTCGCGGGATTGCGCCACCGCGCCTGCATGCGGCGCGCCTGGAACGACTCGCAGTTGCTGCAGGACGAAATCTCGCGATACCGCTGCTGCGACGGCAGCCACACCTCCAGGTCGTAGGTCTTGGCCGCGCTGAAGCCGATGTCGCCTCCGCACAGCGCGATCACCCGGTACGGCAATTCCAGGGCCCGGAGTACCGCCTCGGCGTGTCCGGTGAGTTCCTCGAGCGCCGCGTAGGAGTTCTCGGGCCGTACGATATGCACCAATTCCACTTTCTCGAACTGATGCTGGCGGATCATGCCGCGCGTGTCCTTGCCCGCCGCACCCGCTTCAGACCGAAAGCACGGCGTGTGCGCCGCAAATTTGAGCGGCAGCGCCTCGGGCGCGACTATTTGATCGCGCACCAGATTCGTCACCGGTACTTCCGCGGTGGGGATCAGATAGAAGCCGGGATCGCCGCTCACCGTAAACAGGTCCTGCTCGAACTTCGGCAGTTGCCCGGTGCCCACCAGTGCCGAGCCGTGAACCAGGTAGGGCACGTAGGCTTCCCGATACCCATGCTGGTCGACGTGCAGGTCGAGCATGAACTGCACCAGAGCGCGATGCAGCCTCGCCAGCTCTCCGGTCATCACCACGAATCGCGCTCCGGAGATGCGCCCCGCCGCCTCAAAATCCATGCCCACCCGCTCTCCGAGCGCCACGTGGTCCTTCGGTGCGAAGTCGAATTGCCGCGGAACGCCCCAGCGTCGTACCTCGACGTTGGCCTCCTCGTCCCGGCCCTCGGGAACGCTCGAGTGGGGCATGTTCGGCAGCCCCAATTGCAACACCAGGATTTGCGCTTGGATCGCTTCGAGCTGCCGGTCCACCCCTTGCAACTGCTCACCCAGGGACTCGCCCGTCGTCAGCAAGGCCACAGCGTCCTGACCCTTGGACTTGGCCTGGCCCACGGCTTTGGCATTGGCATTGCGCTCGGACCGCAGCCGATCGGCTTCTATTTGCACGGCTTTGCGCTGCTCTTCCAAGGCGGCAAAGGCGGCGACGTCGAGATTGAAGCCGCGACGCGCCAGTGCCGCGGCAACTCCCGTCAAATCGCTGCGCAGCAGCTTCGGATCGAGCACGATGATTTCCTTAGGTTGACCCGGCCAGGCGTGCAGGGACCCTATTGTAGCTAACGTGTCGGCCGCGCATGCAGGTCAAGATCCGCCGGCGCCACGAGACTGCCGGTCGCGTTCGCGGCGGGCGTTGAGCGCCTCGCCGATCTTGATCTCCAGTCCACGGGGCGCCGGAACGTAGTAGCGCCGGTCCTGCATAGCATCGGGAAAGTAGCGCTCGCCGGCGGCGTAGCCGCCCGGCTCGTCATGCGCATATCGGTAGCCCTTGCCGAAGCCTAAGTTCTTCATTAAGCGCGTCGGCGCGTTCCGCAGGTGCAGCGGCACCTCGAGCGATCCCAGGCTCGCTGCGTCTTCGGCGGCCGCCAGGTAGGCCGAATAGACGGCATTGCTCTTGGCCGCACAGGCCATGAATACGACGGCTTGCGCGATGGCCAGCTCGCCTTCGGGGCTGCCCAGCCGTTCGTACACGGCGCAGGCCTCGAGCGCAAGGCTGAGCGCGCGCGGGTCCGCATTGCCGATGTCTTCGCTCGCCATGCGCAGAGCACGCCGGGCGATATACAAGGGATCGCAGCCTCCGGCCAGCATCCGGCACAGCCAGTACAGCGCCGCGTCCGGGTCGCTGCCCCGGACGGACTTGTGCAGGGCCGAGATCTGGTCGTAGAAGTTCTCGCCGCCCTTGTCGAAGCGCACATAGGTGGTGCCGATGACGGAACGCATGGTGTCGGTATCGAGGCGACGCCCCGAGCCTTCGGCGACGCTCAAGTCCGCCGCGGTTTCAAGCAGATTGAGCATGCGGCGCGCATCGCCGTCGGCGGCGGCCAGCAACAGCTCGCGCGCGCCGGCATCGAGCTGTAAGCCGAGCGACCCTAAGCCGCGTTCCCGATCCAACAGCGCGCGATCGAGCAGCTTCGCGAGATCGGCCCCATCGATGGACTTCAGCACATAGACCCGGGCGCGCGACAGCAGTGCGTTGTTCACCTCGAAGGACGGGTTCTCGGTCGTCGCACCGATGAATATCAGCGTGCCATCCTCGACGTACGGCAGGAACGTGTCCTGCTGCGACTTGTTGAAGCGATGCACCTCATCGAGAAACAGCACCGTATCGCGCGTGCCGCGCAGGCCCTTCGCCTGCTCCACCACCGCCCGGATATCCTTGATTCCGGCGAGAACCGCCGACAGCGAGATGAATTCCGCCTGGGCGCCCTGCGCCGCCAAGCGCGCCAATGTCGTCTTGCCGGTGCCCGGCGGACCCCACAGAATCATCGAGTGCGGGCGCCCCGATTCCAGCGCGCGTCGCAGCGGCGCGCCGGGGGCCAGCAGATGCGGCTGGCCCACGTACTCATCGAGGGACTGCGGTCGCAGCCGGTCAGCGAGCGGCCGGTAGGTGCCCGACATTTCAGGCGCTTCGCGGGGGCACGGTTATTTGCCGCGTCCGATCACATCGACGCCCGGCGGCGGCACGAAGGTAAACAGATCCGGCGCCAGGGTGATATTGCGCTTGGAGTTCGAGAAGGTGAGCTGAGTGATCTGGTTGAGCTTGTCGGCCAGGAACATGGAGCGCAAATCGCCCTTGTCGAAGCCGATCCGCACCACTTGAAAATCGGTGTCCGTGTGCTTCGGGACCAGTTGATACCACTGTAGGCCGCCGCTCGCGGCCAGGGCCGTGACGTTGAATTGGGTACTGACCGAACCGCTGCCCGACAGCAGGCTCGCAGGCGTGCCCGCGAGACTCACGTCCATGTCGCGCACATTGACTTGTGCAAGATCCTTGTCGTAGAACCAGATCTGCTTGCCGTCGGCCAGGATGAGCTGTTCGGAAGGCTGCATGTAGTCCCACCGAAATTTCCCCGGCCGCTGCAGGAACAACCGACCGGCGGCGCTGCGCAAAACATTGCCATGACCGTCGTCGATGGTTTGGGTGAAGTCGGCGGCCCAGCTCGACAGGCCGCTGAGGTACTTGTCGACTTCGGTCGCCGGAGATGCGGACGCGGACTCGAGAGTCGCGCCCCATAACGCCGCCGCCGTCATCCAACACGCCACCGCTGCTTTCATTGTCTGTCATTCCTCGGGAGGCGGCGCACCATATATCTCGCGTCCGCCGTTCGATTGCAAGGGACCCACCAAACCCGCGGCCTCCATGGCCTCGACCAGGCGCGCGGCGCGGTTGTAGCCGATTTTGAGGCGTCGCTGCACGCCTGAGATGGACGCTTTGCGAGTCTCGGTGACGATCCGCACCGCTTCATCGTACAGCGGATCGGCTTCGGCATTCTCGATGCCCGCCTCGCCGCCCTCCTCGTCGTCGGCGGGAAATCCAGGAATGGGATTGCGCGGGCCATCCAGTATTTCGTCGATGTAAACCGGAGGCGAGGCGGACTTAAGCCCTCCGACCACGCGATGCACTTCTTGGTCGGAGACGAAGGCACCGTGCACGCGGGTAGGTATGGAAGTGCCCGGCGGCAAGTACAGCATGTCGCCGTGACCGAGCAGGGATTCCGCGCCGCTCTGGTCGAGGATGGTGCGCGAATCGACCTTGGCGGAGACTTGGAATGCGATGCGGGTCGGGATATTGGCCTTGATCAACCCGGTAATCACATCCACCGACGGACGCTGAGTGGCCAGAATGAGGTGGATGCCGGAGGCGCGCGCCTTCTGCGCCAGCCGCGCGATCAGTTCCTCGACTTTCTTGCCGACGATCATCATCAGATCGGCCAATTCGTCGATGACCACCACGATGAAGGGCAGCGTCGTCAAATCCGGCACATCTTCAGCCACGACGCCGGGGACCCCCTGCGCTATCTTTTGAATGCGAATCGGATCTTTGATGGGCTTGCCGCCCTCCGCGGCTTCCTTGACCTTGCGGTTGAAGCCGCCGATGTTGCGCACCCCGAGCATCGACATGAGCTGGTAGCGCCGCTCCATCTCGGCCACGCACCAGCGCAGCGCATTGGCCGCCTGCTTCATGTCCGTCACCACCGGCGACAATAGATGCGGAATGCCCTCGTACACCGACAGCTCGAGCATCTTCGGGTCGATCATGATCATGCGCACGTGTTCGGGCGTGGCCTTGTACAGGAGGCTCAGCACCATGGCGTTGATGCCGACCGACTTGCCGGACCCCGTCGTGCCGGCGATCAAGAGGTGCGGCATGCGTGCGAGATCGGCAACGACGGGTACGCCGCCGATGTCCTTGCCCAACGCCAGTGCCAAGGGCGAGGTGACGTCATCATAGGGTTTGGACTTGATGATTTCGCCCAGCGTGACGATTTCCCGCTTCTCGTTGGGGATCTCGAGGCCGACGACCGACTTGCCGGGAATGATTTCCACGACACGGACGCTGATGGCCGACAACGCGCGGGCGAGGTCCTTGGACAGATTGCTGATTTGGCTGACCTTGACGCCGGGCGCCGGCCGCAATTCGAATCGCGTGATCACCGGGCCCGGAAACACGGCGACGACCTCGGCTTCCACGCCGAAATCGCGCAGCTTGAGCTCCACCAGGCGCGACATGGCCTCGAGCGCCTCGTCGGAGTAGGACTGCTCGCGCGGCCCCGCCTCGTCGAGCAAGGATAGGGCCGGAAGTTCGCTGGACTTCGGTGCATCGAACAGCGGAACCTGCCGCTCCCTCTCCACGCGGTCGCTTTTCTGGGGAACGGGAGCCGCAGCCTCGATGCGGGGGGGCGGACGGCCCGCCACTTTCTTCTGCTCTTCGCGCACCACTTCTTGCCGTGCTTGTTTGCGTAGTTGGCCCGAGGCCAGCTCGCGCCGCTGCTCGAGTTGCGTCCGCGCCCAGTCGATGGCCCGCAGCACCCAGGAGCCGAGCTTGTCCATGACCGCGAACCAAGACAGGCCCAGGAAAAGCGCGACGCCGGCCAGCCACAGGCCGAGCAACAGCAGGGTCGCACCCAGAAAACTCAAGCCGTGGGCGGTGGTCCTTCCCGCGACGTCGCCAAGCACGCCGCCCGCGCTGTTCGGCAGCGCGGCGCCGTTCCAATGCAGGGTCGCCAGCGCGCAGCTCGTGACCAGGGTCAACACGAAGCCGGCGGTGCGCAGCAAGGTATTGATGCGCGACCGCGAATCCGGAAGCGCCGCCTCCTTGTGCACCAGCCACCCCGCATACGCCAGCATCAGTGGAAACAGGTAGGCCGGACGGCCGAACAGGAATAGAAAAAATCCGGCGAGCCAGGCGCCCACAGGACCAATCCAATTGTGGATCTGCTGGCCCGGTTCTCCGGTGTCCGCGAACCCGGGGTCTTGCGCGTGATAGGAGAGAAGCGCCAGCAACAAGATGAGCGCGAGCGCCCCCAAGACCCACAAGGTACCCTCGCGCAGCGACCGCGCCACGGCCGCGGAGAGCGCGCTTTTCTGCTTGGATTTTTGCGACTCGCCTAACTCAGTCAATTCTAGACCTTTAGTGATATTTGTTGCTTAACTAATTGAATAATATGTAATAGTAACCCAGCCAAGTTCGGCGCGCCAACACCGCGTCGAATTCGCTGCCGGGTTGGATTGAACTGGCTGGCGCCCATAGATTTACATACCATGAGCCGACGAAGACATTTTCAGAAGAGAGGCAAATTATACATGAGCGTCCTCAGGCACAGTCCACTCCTCATCCTGGGGTCGGGTCCTGCCGGTTATTCTGCCGCCGTGTACGCGGCGCGGGCGAACCGGCATCCTCTGCTGATCACGGGCTTGGAACAGGGCGGCCAGCTCATGACCACCACCGATGTGGACAATTGGCCCGGCGACGTCGAACATTTGCAAGGCCCCGCGCTCATGGATCGGATGCGCCGTCATGCAGAACGATTCAACACCGACATCGTGTTCGACCACATCAATCGGGTCGAGCTGCGCCATCGGCCCATTCGACTCTACGGCGACAACGGCGAGTACAGCTGCGACGCCCTGATCATCGCCACCGGTGCCTCGGCGAAGTATTTAGGCCTCAAGTCGGAGGAGACGTTTCGCGGCAAGGGAGTGTCGGCGTGCGCAACCTGCGACGGGTTTTTCTATCGCGGCAAGGCGGTGGCCGTGGTCGGCGGCGGCAACACCGCGGTGGAAGAGGCTCTGTACCTCGCCAATATCGCCTCGCACGTGACCCTGGTGCATCGCCGCGACAAGCTGCGCGCGGAGAAGATCCTGCAGGATCGCCTGTTTGCCCTGCAGGCGGCCGGCAAGGCCAGCATCGTCTGGAATCATTCGATCGAGGAGATACTGGGTGACGAGGCGGGTGTGACCGGAGTGCGCCTGCATGCCGCGGCGGCGGGAACCGGCACGCGAACCATCGCGGTCGATGGCGTTTTCATCGCCGTGGGACACCAGCCCAACACGCAACTGTTCGACAAGCAATTGGAGATGCGGGGCGGCTACATCGTGGTCCGCGGCGGCAGCGAAGGCGACGCGACCGCGACCAGCGTCCCGGGCGTATTCGCCGCCGGTGACGTAGCCGATCACGTGTATCGTCAAGCCGTCACCTCGGCGGGCACCGGCTGCATGGCCGCGCTGGACGCGGATAAATATCTGGAGCGCGTGGAGGCCGAACCGGCGATTGAGACACGCGTTCAACACGCGTGATCTGAGCGGCCATGCGCGTATTGTCCAGAATCGCGCAGGTCGACGCGGCGAGTTGGAATGCTCTGGTGGGCGACGCTGCGCCCTTCCTCTGTCATGAATTTCTGCTCGCGCTGGAGGAATCCGGCTGCGCCGTCGCGCGCACCGGCTGGACCGCTCGCCACTTGGTTCTAGACGATGCGCAGGGCCGCCCCGTGGGCGCCCTACCCTTGTTTCTCAAGGGACATTCGCGCGGCGAATTCGTGTTCGACTTCTCCTGGGCCAATGCCTATGCGCAGCACGGGCTGCCCTACTATCCGAAATTGCTCTCGGCCGTGCCGTTCACTCCGGTGCGCGGACCGCGGTTCCTGACGGCGCGCGACGCCGACGCCAAGGCAATGAGCCGCCGTCTGATCGCCGCGACGATGGAATTCGCGCGCAGCGAACGACTGTCCTCGTGGCATGTCCTGTTCCCGACGGATGAGGCCGCGGAAGCCTTGAAGTCAGCGGGGTTGATCCTGCGCCGCGACTGCCAGTTTCATTGGTACAACCATGGCTACGACTCGTTCGACGCCTTCCTCGCCACCTTCACCGCGGAGAAGCGCAAGAAGGCGAAGCGGGAGCGACGGCGCGTCGCCGAGGCCGGGATCGAATTCGACACTCTGCACGGCGGCGACATGGATGATGCGCTGTGGGATACCCTGTATCCCTTCTACGCCGACACTTTTTATCGCCACGGCCATGAACCTTACCTGAATCTGGACTTCTTCAAGCGGATAGCCGGCTCCATGCCGGACCGGCTGATGCTCAAGGTAGCGCGAATGGGATCAGAGCCGATTGCCGTCGCCATATTCTTCGTCGGCGCCGATGCCCTGTACGGCCGCTACTGGGGCGCCGGCGGCAATTTCCACAGCCTGCACTTCGAGACCTGCTACTACCAGGGAATTGAATACTGCATCGAGAGAAAACTGAAACGCTTCGAGCCGGGGACTCAGGGCGAGCACAAGGTGCCGCGAGGCTTCGTGCCGACATTGATGAGCTCGGCGCATTTCGTCGCCGACCCGCGCTTTGCGGCCGCCATCCGCGACTTTGCGGCGCGCGAGGCTCGCAGCGTCGATCGTTACGCCGCCGCGGTCCAGAGCCACGTGCCCTACCATCGCTTGCCCGACGAGGAATTGCAGCTCTGAACAGACTCATCTGGCTGAGCGAACAAGCCGATCCGGACTGGTTTCCACCGCTCGAGCACGCGCTGCGGGAGCCGCCCGGCCTGCTCGCGGCCGGCGGCGACCTCAAACCGGCCCGGCTGCTCGCCGCCTATGAGCGAGGTGTTTTCCCTTGGTACTCCGCGCAGCAGCCGATCCTTTGGTGGTCGCCGGATCCGCGCATGATTCTGCTCCCGGAAGAGTTCCACTGCTCGCGCAGCCTGACCAAGACTCTGCGCAGCGGTAC
>JBARBX010000545.1:0-1747 GCA_049793535.1 Steroidobacteraceae bacterium
ATCGCGCCCTGTCCATGCTCGGTCAACCGTATCGATTCGGCGGCGCGGCGCCCGGCGGATTCGACTGCAGCGGCCTGGTCGCGTACGCGGCGAGCGGCGCCGGAATCCGCGTACCGCGTACGGCGGCGGAGCAAATCGGCGTGGGAATGCCGGTCGCGCGCCGCGACGTGCAGGCCGGCGATCTGGTGTTCATGCACCTGGCGCACAAGGAACTGCACGTCGGCATCGCCATCGACGAAGAGCGCTTTGTGCACGCGCCCTCCGCGGGCGGCCGCGTACGCATCGACTCGCTCGCAGCGGCACCGTACGCCAAAGGCTACTTGAAGGCGCGGCGCATTATCGCGACCCCCTGAGTGGCGTACAATCACTGCATCACCAAACAATAATCCTCGAGGACCGAAGTATGAAGCTGTTTTATTTTTCCGCTGCCTGCTCTCTGTCGCCGCACATCGTGCTCAACGAATTGGGTCTGCCCTACACGCTCGAGAAAGTCGACGTCGTGACCAAGAAAACGGCGAGCGGGCTGGACTACCTGACCGTCAACTCCAAAGGTTCCGTTCCCGCGCTGCAGCTCGACGACGGACGCATGCTCACCGAAGGCCCCGCCATCGTCCAATACCTCGCCGATCAGAAGCCGGAGTCGGGTCTGGCGCCGCGCGCGGGTACATTCGAGCGCTACCAGCTCATGGAAATATTGAATTACATCACCTCGGAAGTGCACAAAGGATTCAGCCCGCTGTTCAATCCGAAGATTTCGGCCGACTGGAAGGCCTCCGCGACCGCCGGCATGGAGAAGAAATTCGACTGGCTGTCCGCGTTTCTCGGGAGCAAGAACTTTCTGATGGGCAGTACCTTCACGGTGGCCGACGCCTATTTGTTCACGGTGTTGAACTGGACCGGACATCTGAAGATCGATCTCTCGCGATGGCCGGTGCTGACCGCCTATCAGGCCCGCATCGCGCAGCGCCCCAAGGTTCAACAGGCGCTCAGGGAAGAAGGCTTGCTGAAGTAGCGATCCGTGGGCGCGTCGCGGCGAGTCGGCTGAGAGCGACGGGTCAGCTCAGCGCCGCGTCCACCGCTTCGCTCGCCACCGCCGCAAATTGCAGCGACGCGAGCCGCGCATACAGCGGACTGTGGACCAGCAGCTCGGCGTGGGTGCCGACGGCAATCTTATGGCCGTGATCCATGACCACGATGCGATCGGCCTTGAGCACGGTGGCCAGCCGGTGGGCGATGATGATGGTGGTGCGGCCGCGCATGAGTTTTTCCAGCGCCTCCTGCACCAGCCGCTCGGATTCCGCGTCCAAGGAACTCGTCGCCTCGTCGAGCAGCAATATGGGCGGATCCTTGAGGATGGCACGCGCCAGCGCGATTCTCTGCCGCTGGCCGCCCGATAGCCGCGTGCCGCGCTCGCCCAGGAAGGTATCGTAGCCCTGCGGCAGCTTGCGCAGGAATTCGTCGGCGGCCGCGGCGATTGCGGCGGCCTCGATCTCGGCGTCGCTCGCGGAGGGACGCCCGTAGCGAATGTTCTCCCGCGCGCTGGCGCCGAACAGCACCGTCTCCTGCGGCACCAGGCCGATCTGCGCGCGCACGTCCTCCGGCCGCAGATCGGCGAGACGCCGATCGTCGATCAGCACCCGGCCCGAATCCGGATCGTAGAAACGCAGCAGCAACTGGAACGTGGTGCTCTTGCCGGCACCGGACGGGCCCACGAAGGCGATGGTTTCGCCGGGCTTCACCTCGAGGC
>JBARBX010000546.1:0-3595 GCA_049793535.1 Steroidobacteraceae bacterium
CGGTGAGCATGCCGCGCGGGGCGGTGAAGTACACCACGCCCTTGCGGGTGCCGGAAATGCCGATGATGCCGGTGTATTCGTAGGCCCCCGGGTTGCCGTCGGTCACGAGGTAGGGTGACCCGACCGTCGCCGATTGCTGCGCCGACGTTTCGAAATAATGCGTCGCGCCCTCGATGAACGTGCGGATTTCGGATTCTTTGAGCATCAGGACCCCGACAACAGCTCTTCCAAGGCGTCATTGAGCTGACGATCGGTGAAGGGTTTGCACAAAAAGCCGTTCGCACCTTTTTCGATGGCGTCCACCGCCGTCGCCTTGTCCGCCAGCGCCGAGACTACGAGGATCAGCACATCGGAATTGATGGCCACCAGTTGTTGCACGCACTCCACGCCGTCCATCTCCGGCATGGTCAGATCCATGGTCACGACGTCGGGCTGGGTGCGGCGAAACAATTCCACGGCCTCACGGCCGTTGCTCGCGGCACCGACCACCTCCAGACGGGCTATCTGCTGCGAGCGCTCAATCCTGCGTCGAATGATATTCGAGTCATCGACGATCATGAGTTTCAGGGTGGGCTTGGCTCCGTCATCCATATCCCTTACGCGGCCTCCGTATCATCGGCGCGCTTCACGGCGCGCGGCAGCGACATCGTCAGCCGGGTAAATTTCCCCGCGCTGGTGGCGACCGAGACCTTTCCGCCCATCTGATTGGTCAGATCGGCAATCAAATTCATGCCCACTCCGCGTCCTGCGTCCTTGGTCGCGGTCTCCAGGGTGGAGAAGCCGGCGTGGAACAACAGCGAGAAGGTCTGCCTCGTATCCAGGGTCTGGGCCCGCTCCGGCGTGATGAATCCCTTCTTGACGGCGGCTTCCTTGATGCGCTCCGTGGAGAGGCCTTGGCCGTCGTCCTCGACGATGAGCTTGTAGCCTCCGTCGCCGAGATCTTGGAACGTCAGGCGCACCACGCCCTGCAGGGACTTGCCCGCTGCCAGGCGCGCGGTGGGCGACTCGATGCCGTGGACGATGGCGTTGCGCACCGCCTGAACTCCGATGTCCTTGACCGCGCGCCGGAAGTCGTCGGGTATTGCCTCGAAGCCGACGCACTGCAGCACCGTCTCCTTGCTGTTCTCGCGGGCCACGCGCGCCGCCAGTTGCTGCAATGTGGATGCGAGCCCGGCGTCGGCATTGGCGGCCGGCGGCACCGGCTTCTGCCTGTCCTTGCCATGATCGAGCACGGCGGTGACGGTGTGGGCGATGTCGTGCTGCGAGTGCTGCAGGCGCGACAGGCGCGAAACCAGGTCGCTGACCGACTGCAGATGCGTGAGCAAATCGTCGAGTTTGATGACGAGCGGCAGGAAATCGTTCCCCGACAGGCTCGACTTCTCCTTGAGCGACTTCAAATCCTCCTCGAAGGCATGCGCGCGGCTTTCGATCGAGGACATTCCCAGCGCGGCGGCCTCGCCCTTGACCGAGTGCACCTGGCGGAACAGTGTATCGAGCTTCTTGCGGAACACGCCCTCCTCACGGGTCGGCTCGCGCAGCACCGCGTTGATCATTTTCATCGCGGCATTCGAGTCGTTCAGGAACGACGTTAGCTGCGCGGGATCGATGTGCAGGATGCCGAGCAGCGTGTCGACCTGGCCCTGCGCCTGGTTCTGCGAGGTTTGCAGCTCGCGCGCCAAATCCACGCGGGCGCTGACGTCGGATACCGACACCAGAACCTGGGTCATCTCGCCGTCGACCCGCACGCGGTGGAAATCGAATTGCAGATAGCGCGTGTCGAATTTGCCGTTGCCGGTGTCGAGGTGAACTTCGACTTCGCCCAGGGGATTGATGGTCTTGACCAGCTTCTCGTTGGTGCGTTCCGCCCAAAGGATCTTGACGAACTTGAGGGCCGTCGCCAGGGTCTTTTCCGAAACGATGCTCTTCAGCAGGTTCTCGAAGGCCACGCCCGCGAAGTCCTTGCGCTGGAACAGCGTTTCCATGGCGCCCGAATAGGCCGAACCGATGATGAGGTTCTGATCGAGCAGGAATAGTCCGTCCTTGACGGTGCGCAGAATGTCGATGGTTTGCTGCCGCGCCAGTCGCAGGCTGCTTTCCTGCCTTTGCCGCGCGCCGAGCATGACGGCCACGAGGCCGACCAGCGCGACGGCGATGGCCAGGCCCGACAGCATCACCAGCCGCAGCTCGGTCGCGGAACGCAGGTTGGTCGCCTGCAGCTCGGCGGCGATGGCCGTGAATTCACTGTCCAGCAACGGCAGGGTGTGATGGCTGGTGCGCAGCGCCGCGGCCACGTCACGCTCCAACTGGCGTCCGCTGTCGTTGAAATTGGTGCCGGTGGACTCGTTGTCCTGGTACGGCACGCCGTGGTATTCCAGCAGCGGAGCCAGCACCACCTGTTCGCGTGCCCAGGTGTCGAGCAGCATGGCCGAATGCTTGCCGGCGATGGGAGCGCCGACCGCGCCCGTGTCTGCCGTCAGGGAGAACCAGCTCGCCTGCCGCGTCTTCGTCATTTCACGCAAGGCGGCATCGAGCTGAGCGCTCGAGGCACGCAACTCGTCCATGTTTTCCTGGACATAGCCGCGGGCGCCCAGGCGGTCATGTGCGGACTCGAGGGCCGCGCGGATGATGGTGGGCTGGCGCTGTTGCTCGCCCAGCAGCTTGAGCGCCGTCGAACTGTCCGCGACTTCGCTGGCGAGTTCGAGCCCGGGCACGAGCACCACGGCGACGAAGCTCATGCCGAGGATGACCACTATCACCAGCAGGCCGGCGGGGCTCCCGAGTTGGCTCAATACCTTGGTCACGCGAGAAATCATGTATTCACTCCCATGGGGCGGGTTCCCTCGACGGATGTTCGAATCGGTGCGCTGACCGCGCTCAAGTCTTCCAGAAACAGGGTCGCGGACGCGTAGCGGTCGTCGGGCGACTTGGCCATGAGCCGGTCGATGATGGGCTGGTAGCGCAGTACATGCCGCGGCAGGCGCGGCACGGGCGCCGAGCGATGGCCGGCGAATATCTCGCCCAAGTTGTCGCCCTGATAGGGCAGCGTGCCGGTCAGCATTTCGTAGAGCACGATCCCGAGGCTGTATAGATCGCCGCGCGCATCCGGATCGCGGTTGGCGACCTGTTCGGGACACACGTAATAAGGAGTGCCCGTGCACAGATCCGACCTCGACAAGTCGCTCGCCTCCCTCTGCACGGTCGCCGAGCCGAAATCGATCAACACCACCCGATTGTCGTCCGTCAGCATGAGATTCGAGGGCTTGAGGTCGCGATGCACCACATGCGCCGCGTGCAGCACCTGCAGCGCCTCGCCGATCTGGCGTGCGTAGTTGATTGCGTCGGCCTCGCTCACCGGGTTCTTCAGCCGGTCGCGCAGGCTCCCGCAGGGGAAGTATTCCAGCGCCAAATAGGAGTAATCGTCGGTGATGCCGTAATCCAGCACATCGGCGATGGAGCGGTGATTCAGCGACGACAGGATCTTGCATTCGCGCACGAAGCGCTGGCGGTCGTCGCTGGAGACGACGTGCCCGCGCAGCGTCTGAACCTTGAGCGCGACGGGCTGCGACAGTTCGTCGTTGCGCGCGAGATATACCGC
>JBARBX010000547.1:0-6086 GCA_049793535.1 Steroidobacteraceae bacterium
CGCCCGATCCGCTGCGCAGCGCCTACCTGTATCTCAAGGACGTGGGCGGCAACGGCAGCAGCCAGTTGTACTACCAGCGCTTGAGCGAGCCCCAGCCCACGCTGCTCACCGACGGCAAATCGGTGAATGGCGGCCCGATTTGGTCCAACGCCGGCCATGAAATCGCATTCTTCAGCACCGCCCGCGACGGCGCGAGTCATGACATCGACATCGTCGACCCCGAGTCGGGTTCGCTGCCGCGGCTCGCGGTCACCGGCGACGGCGCCGACTGGTATCCGCTCGATTGGTCGCCGGACGACCGCAAGCTTCTCGTTCTCAAGTCGGTGTCGATTTCCGAGGCCTATCTATACGTGGTGGACGTGTACACGGGGCAACGGCGCGAAGTCGAGCCCTCGACGTCCAAGGTCGGGATTGCGGGCGCCAAATTCTCGCGCGACGGACAAGGCGTGTACTTGATATCGGACCGCGACAGCGAATTCTCGCAGCTCCGCTACGTGAATCTCTTTACCGGCGAGAAGACCGTCCTCTCCGGCGGTGTCTCCTCCGACATCGAAGAATTGGCGATTTCACGTGACGGGCACTACCTGGCCTATACCCGCAACGACGCCGGAACGGGGAAACTCAACGTGCTCGATCTGCGCTCTCACCAGGATCTCATCCCGCCCAAGCTCCCCGCCGCGGGGATCATCGGCTCCTTGAGTTTCGACGCCGAGGGCAATCGCCTGGCTTTCGGCTTCGCCGCGCCGAATCGGCCGCGCGACGCCTATGTGTTCGACATCGCGGCGAATCGCTTGGAGGCTTGGACGGATAGCGAGGCGGGGGCGGTGGATCTGTCGAAGTTCGTGACGCCCCGCCTGACGCAATATCCAACCTTCGACCGGACCGACAGTGGCTCGCGGCAAATCCCGCTGTATATCTACGAACCGTCCACGCCCGGTCCGCATCCGGTGCTGATCAGCCTGCACGGCGGACCGGAATCGCAGTTCCGTCCCGGCTTCGATCCCTGGCTCGAGTTCGTGGTCAACGAGCTCGGGTATGCCGTGCTTGCTCCCAATGTGCGCGGCTCGTCCGGTTACGGCAAGACCTACTTGGCGCTCGACAATGGCGTGCTGCGCGAGGATGCGGTCAAGGACGTCGGCGCGCTGCTGGTGTGGCTCGGCCTGCAAAAGGCCTACGACGCCAAGCACGTGGTGGTTTCCGGCGGATCCTACGGCGGCTATCTGGCGCTCGCGACTCTGGTCAATTTCAGCGATCGCCTGCGCGGCGGAGTCGACGTGTCGGGCATGTCCGACTTCATCAGCTTTTTGACCAACACCGCGCCGTACCGGCAGAATCAGCGCCGCGCAGAGTACGGCGACGAACGCGATCCCGACATGCGGGCGTTTTTGAGGCGCATTTCCCCGCTGACGAACGCCGAACGCATTACGCGGCCGCTGCTCGTCGTGCAAGGCAGGAACGATCCTAAGGTGCCGGCGAGCGAAGCCGAACAGATCGTCAATCGAGTGCGCAGCAAGGGGGGCGAGGTTTGGTACTTGCAGGCCTTGGATGAAGGCCACGGCTTCAAGAAGAAGCCCAACCGCGACGCCTACTTGCGCACCTTCGCGCAGTTCCTGAAGAGCGAGAACCGCTGAGGCGGCCGCGCGGCCGCTACTTGCTGTCGGTAGTCGCCGTAACGAGGGGTGAGGATTGCGCGGCAAAATACGCCGCGGCGATTTTGACGTCCTCGTCGCTGGTGAGCAGTTTCGCCATGCCGTTCATCACCACGTTCTTGCGGCGGCCGTTGCGGTAGGCCATCAGTGCCTGCTCCAGGTAATCCTCGTGCTGACCCGCGAGCACCGCGGGCTTCGGCGTCAGCGGCGCTTCGACTCCGAGTCCGTTCTCGCCATGGCAGGCGGCACAGGCGGCCACTTGCTTCGGAACCTTGCCGTTCACCGCGGCGCTCGGCTTCACGGGTTCGGGACCCTGCAGGTAGGCCGCGATATCCTCGATGTCCTGATCGGACAACGACGCGGCCTGCGCATGCATGGTCGGGTGCGGCCGCTCGCCGGCGCGATATTCCTGCAGAGCGGAGATGATGTAGGCCGCGTGCTGGTGACGGAGCTTGGGAACGCTGTAGTCCGGATAAGCGTTCCTGTAGTTGTCGATGCCGTGGCATCCGTAGCAGGTATAGAATTTCTTCTCGCCGAGCGCCGGATCGCCCGCGGCATGCGCGCCAGAAGCCCAACTCAAGCAGAGCGCCGCGCTTGCTGCCAGCCCTACGCCATTCAATCGAGAAAGCATCTAATTCTCCGAGCCACGGGGTGCAAATGGAGCGCTGATGTTAAAGAGTGGGCGGACAAATTGCCACTCACACTACAGAACGTCGGCCAAGTCCTGCAAAAAGCCTGCATCCGTGGGCTTCATGCCCGACGGGTAGCGGCAAGTCAGCCGCCCGCTGCGGTCGATCAGAAATTTCTCGAAATTCCAGCCAATGTCGCCCGGAAAGCCGTTCTCCTTGGCGGTGAGCCAGGCATACAGCGGATCTTGCCGCGCGCCGTTGACTTCGATTTTCGCGGACAGCGGGAAGGTCACTCCATACGTGAGAGAACAGAAACTTTGAATCTCCGCGGCCGAGCCGGGCTCTTGCGCGCCGAATTGATTGCAGGGGAATCCCACGACCGTGAAATTGCGCCCCTCGAGCTCCTGGTAGAGTTCCTCGAGAAGCGCGTATTGCGGTGTATACTCGCACTTGCTCGCGACGTTCACCGCCAAGGCCACCTTGCCGCGCAGCGCACCGAGCATGTCCGGCCTGCCATCGAGGGCCGCCACTTTGAAGTCGAAGAAATTCGCCATTCGCTCGCCCCGCGCTCTAAGCCGCGCGATCGCGCTTCTTCAAGTGCACCAGCAACAGCGACACCGCGGCCGGCGTGAGGCCGGGGATCCGCGCAGCCTGGCCCAATGTTTCGGGCCGCACCTCGCGCAGGCGCTGCCGGGCCTCGTTTGACAGTCCGCTGACCGCGCCATAATCCAAGTCCCTCGGCAGCCGCAATTCTTCGTGGCGCTGGTGACGCTCTATTTCGTCGCGCTGACGCTTGAGGTAGCCGCAATATTTCGCCTGCACCTCGACCTGTAATTTCACTTGCTCGGCCATGCGCTCATCGCCGCGCCAGGCAGCAGCGGGAACGGCTACATCGGTGGCGGGAGCCGCGAGCGTCAAGTCATCGTAGCCGACCTCCGGACGACGCAGGAGGTCCAGGGCATGCGCCTCGCGCACGAGCGGCGAGCCCAGTTTGGCCAGCAAGTGAAGGTCGACGTCGGCCGGGTGAACCACGGCCGCGGCCAGACGTGAAACCTCGTCCGCCACCGCGGCGCTCTTGCGCTCGAAGAAGGCCCAGCGGGAATCGTCGACCAAACCAAGTTCCCGGCCCTGCGGGGTGAGCCGCAGGTCCGCGTTGTCCTCGCGCAAGCTCAGGCGGTACTCGGCGCGGCTGGTGAACATCCGGTAAGGCTCCGGGGCACCGCGGGTGACCAAGTCGTCGACCAGCACGCCCAGATAGGCTTCGCTTCGCGCCGGCCACCATGCCGCGCGTTCGGCGGCGTTGAGCGCGGCATTGGCGCCGGCGAGCAAGCCTTGGGCCGCGGCCTCTTCGTAGCCGGTGGTACCGTTGATCTGGCCGGCGAAAAACAAACCGGAGATGAACTTGCTCTCCAGGCTGTGCTTGAGGTCGCGGGGATCGAAGAAATCGTACTCGATGGCATAGCCGGGCCGCGTGATGTGTGCGCGCTCGAACCCCACGATGGTGCGCACGAACTCGCACTGCACGTCGAAGGGCAGGCTGGTCGAGATGCCGTTGGGATAGATCTCATGGGTGCTCAAACCCTCGGGCTCGACGAAGATCTGATGCGAGTGCTTGTCCGCGAATCGCACCACCTTGTCCTCCACCGACGGGCAGTAGCGCGGCCCCACGCCTTCGATCAAGCCGGTGAACATGGGCGAACGGGCGCTCGCGCCGCGGATGATGTCGTGGGTGCGCTCGTTGGTCGCCGTGATGTGGCAGGGCAACTGCCGCGGATGGGAACTACGGGTTCCCAGATAGGAAAACACGGGCCGGGGATGGTCGCTGTGCTGTTCGCGCAGCACCGAAAAATCGACGCTGCGGCCGTCGATGCGCGGCGGCGTGCCGGTCTTCAAGCGGCCGACGCGCAACTTCAGTTCGCGCAGGCGCGCCGCGAGATGCAGCGACGGTGGATCGCCGGCGCGGCCGCCGGCATGGCTGTCCAAGCCGACGTGAATCCTGCCGCCCAGGAACGTGCCCACGGTCAGCACCACGGCACGGGCCCGGAATTCGATGCCGCTCTGCGTGACGACACCGGCCGCGCGTTCGCCCTCGATCAGAAGATCGGCCGCCTCCTGCTGAAACAGCGTCAAATTCTCTTGAGTCTCGAGCATGCGGCGGATCACGCCCTTGTAGAGTTGCCGATCGGCTTGCACGCGCGTGGCGCGCACCGCCGGACCCTTACTCGAATTCAAGGTGCGGAATTGGATGCCGGCGTGGTCGGCGGCGATCGCCATCGCCCCGCCCAATGCATCGATTTCCTTGACCAAGTGACCTTTGCCAATGCCGCCGATGGCGGGGTTGCAGCTCATCTGCCCCAGCGTCTCGATATTGTGCGTCAAGAGCAGGGTACGCCGTCCCATGCGCGCAGCCGCAAGGGCCGCTTCGGTGCCGGCATGGCCGCCGCCGATCACGATCACGTCGTATTCAGTACCGAACCGCATCACGCTGAATCCACTCGATTTTCAGGAGGCGCCACTGTACCACCGGAGGCGCAGTTGACAGCGACCGTAATTGGTGGATAATGCTTGCCTAAGCAGTAATTGATTTAGGCAGTAAGTGCCGAGGCATTAAATGTCCAAGCAGCATTATCAAGTATCGACCTACCGGGCGCAGAACAGCATCGGCTACCTGGTCAAGCGGGCGCATTCCCTGATGTTGGATGTGATGGAGCCGTTGCTCGAGGAGCGCGGCTTCTCCTTCGTGCAGTACGTCATCCTGGCCTGGCTGCGCGACGGCATCGCGGTGAATCCCAAGGACCTCTGCGCTCAGTATCGCCACGACAGCGGCGCCATGACTCGCGTCATCGATCAATTGGCGGAGCGGGGACTGCTCGAGCGCGTGCGCCGGGATCGTGATCGGCGCAAAGTCGAATTAGATCTGACGCCGGCCGGCCGCGAAGCCATCGAGAGTCTGCTCCCGCTGGTTGTGGAGAAGCTCAACCTGGCGCTGGCCGATTTCAGCGGCGAGGAGGTGCAGGAACTGCTGCGACTGCTGATCAAGCTCAATACCACGCTGCAATCGGGCGGGAAGCAGACCGTCCCGGCCGTGGGCGCGGAGGCCTGAGCCATGTTTCGCCTCAAGATCTTGCTGTTGCTGAGTTCCGTCGTCTTCGCAAGCTGCGTCCTGCCGCCGAAGGAGGCGCCGCGCCCGCGGCAGCTCGCGAGCGAAAGCGTCGGGCTGACCGGGGTGGCGGTGGAGCCGGCCGCGCAGGGATGGTGGGACTCCTTTCAGGACCCGCAGCTCGATCGACTGATCCGCTCGAGCGCCAAGGACAGTCCCACCTTGGCGCAAGTCGAGGCTAGAGTGGGCGAAGCATTGGCGCAGACCCAATCGGCACACGCCGGATTGCTGCCGAGCGCCAACCTCGACGCCAGCGCGTTGTACCAGCGCGCCCCGGATAACTACGTCATTCCTCCGCCCCTTGCCGGGCACAGTTTCTGGATGGGCCAAGCGGGCGCGAGCTTGGGATGGGATCTCGATTTCTGGGGGCGTGAGGAGGACGCCGTTCACCGTGCCCAGGCGTTGACGCAGTCCGCCCGGCTGGATGAGGACAACGCGCGGCTGATGTTGTCAGGCGCCATCGCCCAGGCTTACATCGAGCTGTATCGTGAATACGCCCTCGCGGACATTGCCGAGCGATCCGAGGCGCAGCGCCAGAACATCGTCGACATCACGCGCCGCCGCGTGGCCGCGGGGCTCGACACTCAGCTCGAGCTGCGCCAAGCCGAGGGGCAGTTGCCGCAGGCGCGAGTCGCGCGGGCGCAGGCT
>JBARBX010000548.1:0-3966 GCA_049793535.1 Steroidobacteraceae bacterium
AACGGCGCGGTCGCGGGATTGAACCATCTCGATAGCCCCGTGCTGGGGGCGGCCGGAGGCACTATCGGACCCTGCGCCGGCGCCTGCGTCGGATTGTCATCCGGCGGCGCGTCGGCCCACACCGAAGAGGCCAGAAGCGCGGCCAGAACGAGGCCATATCGCGCGGCGCCCACGATACTCAATCGGCCTTCGCTCACGGCAAAGGCCGCAGTTGCGGCAGCACTTCGTGCGCCGCGCGTATCACGTCCACCGGGAAATCGATCTCGATCCAGGGAGCCCCCGTGACATCGGCCACCTCGAAGGTCCGGCCGCGTTCCTGCAACAAATCGCGCACGGCCTCTTCATGCGGCAGGTGGGCGCAGTCTCGCGCAATATAGCCCGCGACCAGCGCCGCCAGCCGGCGTGCGGCGTTTTCATCGAACCGAAAGAATCCCACCGACTCGCCGATGGTGTCGTATTGCAAGTCCGCCGGAAGCTGCTTGCGCAGCTCGATCGGCACCCCGGCGCTCAGGGCCAGCTTGACCGGTTCATCGCCGGCTTCGAAGTCGCGGTCGATCAACACTCGATTCACCGGTCCCTGGCCGATCGCCAGCGACCGCGCAATCTGCTCATCGTACAGAACGTCCGCGTCCATGAGCAGCACGTCGCCACCGCGGGTCAACGCCTCGACGACGTGGTGCACGGTCAGCATGCTGCCCAGCTCGTAATGCGGGTTGAGCACGATTTCGGGACGCGGTTGCCAGCCCAATCGATCGAGCTCCGCCGCGACTCGTTCGTGCCGAAACCCCAGCGCCAGAACGACATCATCGACACCCGCGCCCCGCAGCAGCCGCAAATGCCGTTCGAGCAGGTTCATGCCGCCGAATTGCAGCAGGCACTTGGGGAGTTGTCTTTCGTCGGCTTGCTGAAGCCGCAGGCCGCGGCCCGCAGCGAGGATGATGGCGCGCATGGGTGCGAATTCTTACACGGCCGCGGCGGCTGCGCGCGAAGAAAGGTGCAGGTACAGGAGACCCGGTGCGCCCAACAGCAATTCACGGGCGCGCTTGGCCAACGACAATGCCAGTGCCGCGTCGGGCGGCAGGCCGGCGAGCGGCGCGAGCAGCAAATAGCCTCCTTCTTGCACGCCGAGCGCACCGGGAATGGCAAAGGCGGCGCCGCGAATGGCTTGCCCCAGGCTTTCCAATATCAATGCATCGATCCAATCGATCGGGTGATGAATGAACTGAAGTATGAGATATACCTCGCCCGTACCGACCAGCCAGCCGACCGAACTGAGCAAAAAGCTCGCGGCAACCGGAGCGCTGCGGGCGTAGGTGAGTTGCACCGCACCGTCGATCGCTTCGGCGTGGCTCAACCACTGCGACCAATCGCGTTTGCCTGCGAAACGTGTGGCCGCCCGCATCAACTTGGCAAACAGGCCGCGACGCTGCAACCAATAGAATCCCCCCACCTGCAGCGCCAGCAGGCCGCTCGCGATCAGCGCCGAGGTGCGTAGGGCATGCGGGCTGGTGGCCTGCGCGCCCAGCAGCGCGACACCCAGAAGAGCGAAGGCAATCTGCGCGAACGTCTGCAGCGTGGTGCTCACCGTAATCGCGGCGGCGGCCTCTTCCAGCCTCAAGCCGCTTTGCATCAGGTGGCGGGTCATCAGCACCGGACCACCCAGTTGACCGGCCGGCATCAGGCTGTTGGCCGACTCGCCCACCCATCGCGCCAGAAGCGCATCGCGCATCGACCCCGACGCTGCGGCGCCCGCCGCGAACAGCACCCGAATGGCCGCCGCGTCGAGAGCCAGCGGCAGGAGATGAAACAAGGCGACCAGGAGCAGCCCCCAACCGGCGAGCGCCAGGCTGGAGATGACCGCCGGCAATCCCTGCGTGGCGAGCACGCCGATGAACAGCAGCACGCCCAGCGACAGTGCCAGGGTCGCCGCCCGGGTCATGAGGGCCGGCGGAATACTTGCCGAAATCCGAAGTACGCGACCGCGTCCTTCATATTGGAAATCACCCGCCGCCAGACCCGCATCCTCGGATCGGTTACGTATTCAAAGGTGAGCGAGACGCGCCTCTCTCCCTCGGCGAGCGGTGTAATGCGGTGGCGCAATTTGTCGCCATCGAAGAACACCAAACCGCCCGGCGGTATTCTCAACGAACCCGCCATCCATTCGCGGCCCGGCTCGCGGGTGTGCAATTGATATTCGAGCCGGCACGTGGACTCGTCGATGACGCCTATCAGCAGCGTGTAGCGGCGTCCTGCATAGTATGAGGTGTCATAGTGCCAGCCGATATGGTCCCCGGGCCGCGTATAAAAGTAGAGCGCATAGGCGTGCGGATCGCCGGGCGGAGAGAGCTGCAGGCGCTCGCCTGCGAGTGCTCCCAACCACTGGATGAGCGCCGGGGAGCGATACAGGTCGGCGATGAACGGTGCCAGGCGGTCGATGGTGTGCCGCGACGCGGCTCCCCCTTGCTTGTGGCCAGGCAGATAGTTGCGGTTCACCGAGGCCGTTACCGCGGCCACGGCGGACACCAATTGCGCGGTAATATCCGGTGCCAGAAACTCGGGCAAGTGGAGGAAGCTGCCCTGTGCGGCGAACTCGCCTTGCAAGGGTTCAGTCGACAGCGCCGCCAGGCGCAAGGTCATCGCCTCATCGGCATTGGGCGGCGCGCCCCCCGCGTGGACCGCGGCCACCTACCGCGGGCCCTGTGCGGTCTGGTGCCGCAGCACACGGCGATAATCGAACACGACCCAAACCGCGAACAAGGGAGCGCACAGCGCCGCCGCCGTCAGGAAAGGTACCACCGCATTGCTGAGCGTGACCAACGGCAGCAGGTACAACACATCCTCGGTCTCGAATCCGCCGAGGGACGCCTGACGATTCGCGGTCTTTCCCACTCTGTCCTCGATGCGCATTCGCAGCAGGAAGATCAAGGCCACGGCGCAACCCGCCACCACACCGAGCACCGGCGGCGGCACCGTCGAGGCGGTCTCGTGCCGGGCGGCCACGCCGACGCCGATGGCAATGAACAGCAATACCGTCACCGCGGCATCGCTGGCCAGGTCGTACAGGTGCCCGCTCCGGCTGCTCCTGCCGCTGATTCGCGCGAGTTCGCCGTCCGTGTGGTCGAGGAAGTTCGACAGGATGAGCAATAGCGCGGCGATATTCGACCAACCGTAGGTTCCGGGCAGGAACGCCGCGGCGGCGGCAAGACCCACCCCTAGGCGAATCGTGGTCAAATGGTTCGGCGTGACCCAGGTATCTTTGAGCGGTGCGACCAGGCGCCGCGCGAGCCGCGCATCCCAGGGGCGCTGAGCCGCGGGCGCGGAGACCATAGAATGCTCGGGCGCCGACATGATCTAGTCGATGGGCCTGCCGCAGCGAGCCAATACGGCCCGCAGATCGCGAATCGGCGGAAACACCTCGTTGTTCCAGTCCGCACCCTGCGCGTCGTGAGCCTTCTGCTCGTACTCCACGATTTCCTTGTCTTCGCGGAATATATTCTCCGTAAACCAGGTCACAAACGGCCACACCGCATGGATGAGGCCTGGAATTTTCGGCTTTTTCACCGACAGATAGCCATAGGTACGGTTGGTGCGCTGTTCGGCGTCGAGCGGCGTATAGCCCAGCCACACATCGAGCACCGGGTCTTGGGACGCATGAATATTGCGTCCCACCCAAACCTTCAGACTCTGCGTCGGGTAGTCGGTGCGGACACGCATGTGGTCGCAGAACTCGTGCTTCGCCTCACCCCGTTTGCGCATGAGGTCCACGATGACCTGTTCGCCCACCGAGGACTTGCCTTCGGTGCGGCTGAAGCTGTATTCCACCTGCGCCCAGTCATCACCGTGGTCCCGTCCCAGGCAGCGCGCCTTGATTGATCCCATTTGCTTGCGGTGCATGAATTGATGATTCATGTCGAACAGGTTCTCGTGCATGAAGGAGTAGTGGCAGGCCACTTCCCGGTTCAAGCG
>JBARBX010000549.1:0-4195 GCA_049793535.1 Steroidobacteraceae bacterium
GTGGCGGTACCACTCGCATAAACGTAGGTGGCACCGCTCGCGGCTGAGGGTGTCAACGTGCACCCTTGCCAGCTAAGGGAGGTCAGCCAGGACTCTCCCGGATCGGCCGTAAAGCCGCTGACGGCCAATATGTCATTACCGGACGTACAACCGTTGGGCTTGCAGCGCTCTTCATTGGAGGAAATCTGCAGGTAGGAATAACCGTCCGCCGTCGAACTCGGACTCGCAGCTCCATATGAGCCGCGAAGGTAACCCGAGGTCACGGCACCATTGCTGCCCACCGTGACGCTCACTGTTTCCGTGAGCGCAAAGGCGCTGTGAGTTGTCGAGAGGCCCACGACCCCGAGCAATATCGCTGCGAGCAAGACGCGGCCTTGTAGTCCCCAATGGCCGATTGCCGATACGATATACCGATTGCACGCGTGGCACGTCATACACCCTCCTTGTGATTTGCACCATCCGATGGTTTAGACTTACGTTCGTAAACTTCTATCATGAGCCGCCCCAAAAGTACAGGGCATGAACGCGGCAGACGGAGTCGGAAATCCATGACTGCCACTGCAACCGCTCATGCGCCCTCTACCGTCGAGTCCGAGGTTTCGTGCATCCGTGCGCTCATCCACGAGCGACGCTTCGCCGAGGGCGTGGCGGCCGCGACTGCTCTGCTTTGCCAAGTCCCGGAGAACCGCGACGTCCTCTATCTGCTCGCGCTCGGCCAACGCCAGCTCGTCCGGACTGCGGATGCGCTCGCGACGCTCGAGCAGCTCGAGCGGTTCCATCCCGGCTACAGCCGACTCCATCAGGAGCGCGGCCATTGCTACGTGGCACTGAAGGACGCGCCGCAGGCCATCCAGGCATTCCTGCGGGCCGTTGCGATCAACCCGGCGTTGCCGGCGAGCTGGGGCATGCTGGAAGGCCTCTACCGGATGTGCGGCGACGCCGACAATGCGGGCACGGCCGCGGCCCACGTCGCGAAACTCAAGACGCTGCCGCAGGAAGTGATCGTCGCGACCGGGCTGTTCAGCGACGGCGACCTCTTGGCGGCCGAGAAAATGATCCGCGCGTTCCTGCTTGCCAACGGCGACAACATCGAGGCGATGCGCCTGCTGGCGCGGATCGGCGCCGCCCTCGAGGTGTTCGACGACGCCGAGTTGCTGCTCCAGGCGGTACTGGAGCGCGTCCCCAACTACGTCGCCGCCCGTTACGACTACGCCAACGTGCTGCTGGGACGGCACAAGTACAGCCAAGCCCTGGCCGAGCTCGACAAACTGTTGAGTCTGGATCCGGCCAATCGTCAGTACCGGACGCTGTACGCCACTGCCACGGTGGGTCTCGGCGACCACGCTCGGGCGATAGAGCTCTATCAGGATCTGCTGCGCGATGCGCCGCCGGGGTCGCCCAATGCCGCCGAACTGCATCTGTCGATCGCGCATTCGCTGAAGACGCTGGGACGCCGGACCGATGCGGTCGCAGAATACCGGGCGGCGGCCCGGGAGCGTGCGGGATTTGGCGATGCATACTGGAGCCTCGCCAACCTCAAGACCTACCGCTTCACCGACGCAGAACTCGCCTCCATGCGCGCTGCGGAGGCCGGCCCTCTGACCCGGCGCATCGACCGCTACCACCTGTGTTTCGCGCTCGGCAAGGCCTACGAGGACCGCGGTGACTACGCCGAGTCGTGGCGCTACTACGAGCGCGGCAATGAATTGCAGCGCGCCGAGAGCCGCTACCGTCCCGAAGTGATCGAGCTCAACACGGCGAAACAGAAGGCGGTTTGCAGCCGGGAATTCTTCGAGCAGCGCACGGAGTTTGGCATCGCAAGCACGGCGCCGATCTTCGTGGTCGGACTGCCGCGTTCGGGTTCGACGCTGATCGAGCAGATCCTGGCCTCGCACTCCGCAGTCGAAGGCACGCAGGAGCTCGCCGAGATCCCGCGCTACGTGCTCGAATTGCAGGACCGCGAACGAGATTTCGAGTCGCCGCGATATCCCGGCGTGCTCGCGCAGCTATCGGCCGCGCAGTTCGTGCGCTTCGCCGACAGGTATCTGAAGGACACCCGCGTCTATCGGACCGGCAAGCCGCGGTTCATCGACAAGATGCCGAACAATTTCCGGCACATCGGTCTCATCCACCTCATGTTCCCGACTGCGAAGATCATCGACGCGCGGCGCGAGCCCATGGCCTGTTGCTTCGGGAATCTCAAGCAGTTGTTCGCCCGCGGTCAGGAGTTTACCTACAGCATCGAAGATATCGGCCGCTACTACCGGACCTACCTCGAGCTGATGGAACACTGGGACGCCGCGCTGCCGGGCCGGGTGTTGCGGGTCCATCACGAGGATGTGGTCGACGACCTCGAACGCAGCGTGCGGCGCATCCTCGCCTTCTGCGAGCTGCCCTTTGAGCCCGCTTGCGTGCAATTCCACCGGACCGAGCGCAGCATCCGCACCGCGAGCTCCGAGCAGGTGCGCCAGCCCATCTTCCGCGAAGGGCTCGACCAGTGGCGCCGCTACGAGACGTGGCTTGGCCCGCTGCGCGATGTGCTCGGCGACGCACTCGTGCGCTACCGCCGCTAACATGCCCCCCGGACGCAACGAACCCTGCGCCTGCGGCAGCGGCCGCAAGTACAAGCACTGCTGCGGTAAGACTCCGGCCGATGCGGCCCCGAGGAAAGCGCCGCTGCCGGATGCAGCGCGGGGACGGACGCTGCCGCAGGCCGGAAGACCGGCCGCGCCCGTGGCAGAAATCGAGGCCGAGCTTCTGTTGGCGCGCGGACACGCGCTCGAGGACCAGGGCCTGCTCGAGCGGGCGGCCGAGAGCTTCGGTCGCGCTACGGCGCTGGACCCTAAGTTCGCCGATGCGCACAACGACTTAGCTGCGGTGCTGCTGAGGCTGGGACGAACGGAGGCGGCGATCGCGAGCTGCTGGCGCGCGCTGGCGCTGCGGCCGCAGTTCGCCGCCGCCATCGGCAATCTGGCGAATGCCAGGCGCGCTCAGGGTGCGCTCGCGGCGGCAGTCGAAGGGTACCGGCGCGTGATCGCGCTTGAGCCGGGACTCGCCGAGGCTCATCGAAACCTCGGCAGCGCGCTTCTCGAGGCCGGCCAGAAGGAGGCGGCGATCGCCAGCTTGCAAAAGGCGGTTGCGCTGCGCCCCGAATTTGCCGCCGCCGTCGCACAGCTCGCGCGCGCGCTCAACGCCGTCGGCCGCGCAGCGGAGGCGATCCCCTATTACGAGCGACTGTTGGCTCTCGATGCGCGCGACGACATCCTCGACGAATATGCGGCGCTGCTGGCAGGGCTTAGTCGCTATGCGGCGTCGGCAAACGGCTATCGCGCCTTGCTCAGCCGCGTGCCCGGCAACGGACGGCTGCACGCCAACCTTGGGTTTGTGCTCCATTGCCTCGGCGACTTTCGCGCCGCGATCGAGCACTGTCGCAGGGCGGTCGAGCTCGAGCCGCGGCTGCCCGAAGCGCACCTGCACCTCGGCAATGCGCTGCTTGCGCTGAACCTCTTGGACGGGGCCGACGCCGCCTACCGTGAAGGTCTCAAAAACGCTCCCGACCATGCCGCGCTGCACAGCGCGCACGCCATGGCCGAGCGCGCTCTCGGGCGGCTGGCGGATGCGGAAGCGAGTACGCGGCGGGCGCTCGCGCTGCGTCCCGGCGCTGCCGATGCTCTCGCACTGCTCGGCAGCCTCGCTATGGACCATGGCCGGTTCGGCGAGGCGGAGGAGTTGCTGCGCCAAGCGCTGGCCATCGACCCGGAGCTGCCCGAGACTCTGACCAGCCTCATGGCCGTGCGCAAAATGAGTCCGGCCGATGCGCCATGGCGCGACGCTGCCGAGCGTGTGCTGGCACGCGGTCTACCAGTCGCGCACGCCATAAATCTGCACCATGCTCTTGGCAAGTACTACGATGACGTTGACGACCGCGACGCGGCCTTCCGCCAGCATCGGCTGGGCAACGAGCTCGCCCGTCGCAGCCGAGGACGCTACGATCGGGCCGAGATGACGCAGAAGGTGACGCGGACCCTCGCGGCCTTCGATCGACATGCGCTCGAAGGACTGCGGCCCGGCGGGATTGTCTCCGAACTTCCGGTGTTCGTCGTCGGGATGACGCGGTCGGGCACGAGCTTGACGGAGCAAATCCTCGCTTCGCATCCGCTGGTGCACGGGGCGGGCGAACTGCTCTACTGGATCT
>JBARBX010000550.1:0-3632 GCA_049793535.1 Steroidobacteraceae bacterium
GGCCTGGCGCGCCCACGTCCTCTACCATCTGCGGCGCAGGCGCGCCAGATCACACGGCCGCAGCGCCGCGCTCGAGTAGCATTCCGTCCGTCAGCACCAGCACCCGATCGAGCCGCCCCGCCAGGCGCTCATCGTGGGTGACGATCACGAGACTGGTGCCGAGCTCGCGATTCAGTTCCAGCATCAATTCGAACACCTGGGCCGCATTCTTGCCGTCGAGATTGCCCGTGGGCTCGTCGGCCAACACCAGTTGGGGCCGAGTCACGAGCGCGCGAGCCACCGCGGCACGCTGCCGTTCGCCGCCGGAGAGTTGCGAAGGCCGATGCGTGAGGCGTCCGGCGAGCCCGACGCGCGCCAATAGCGCGCTCGCTTGGTGCCGGGCGGCACGCGGATTGGTTCGCCGCACCAGCAGCGGCATGGCGACATTCTCCAGAGCGGTGAATTCCGGCAGCAGATGATGGAATTGATAGACGAACCCCACGGCGCGATTGCGCAGATATCCACGCTCGGCATCGCTCAAGCGATTCATCGCGGAACCCGCGATCTCCACCGTGCCGCTGGTCGGCAAATCGAGCCCCCCCAGCAGCTGCAACAAGGTCGTCTTTCCGGATCCGGACGCGCCGACGATGGCGATGCGCTCCCCGGCCCGGACGGTGATCGACGCCGCGCGTAGCACCTGGATGGTCATGCCGCCCTGGATGAAATCCTTCGCGAGGTCCTTTCCTTGGAGCACCGGGGCATTTGAATTTGGCATCGTCTGGTCAACCTCAATCGTTTCGCAGGGATTCTGCGGGCGGCAGACGCGCGGCACGCGCCGCGGGGTAGATCGTCGACAGGCACGCGAGCACGAACGCAAAGCCGCAGATCCGCACGACGTCCGTGGTGCGCACGCGCGCGGGCAGGTCGCTCATGAAGTACACACGCGCGTCCAGGAACTTGAAGCCGACGATGCCTTCCAGTCCGTGCACCAGATCCTGCAGGTTCACCGCGACGAGTACGCCCAGCAGGACGCCGGCGCCGATGCCGAGCAAGCCTATCAAGCTGCCTTGCACCACGAATATCGCCAAAATACTGCGGGGCGAGGACCCGAAGGTGCGCAGGATGGCGATGTCGCGGCGCTTGTCCTTCACCACCATCACCATGGTCGATACGATGTTGAATGCGGCCACAGCCACCATCAGCGACAATATGAAGAACAATATCCGCTTGGTGATCGAGATCGAACGGAAGAAATTGGCATGCTCGTTGGTCCAATCCTGGATCTGCACGTCGCCGCCGATCGAGACGGCGGCGGCACGCGACACCCGCGGGGCGGCGTACATGTCGGTGAGCTTCAAGCGAATGCCCGTCACAGCGTCGCCCATGCGCAGCACCTTGGCGGCATCTTGCATGGCGACGATCGCGATTCGCCGGTCGTATTCGTACATGCCGATGGAGAGGATGCCGCACACCCGGAACGCCCGCATGCGCGGGATCACACCGACCGGGGTGACATCCCCCTGGGCCACCAACAACACCACACGATCGCCGACTTTCGCGTCGAGCTCCTCGGCCAGAGCCGATCCGAGGATCACACGGTACTTGCCCTCCACCAGGTCGTCGAGCCGCCCGCCGCGAAGGTGCGGCGCCAAGTCGACGACCCGCCGCTCCGCGTCCGGCAGGACGCCGCGCAGCAGCACACCCGACGACTTCGCGCCATGCAACAGCATGCCTTGTTCTTCGATATAGGGCGCTGCGCCGGCGACTCCGGGAAAGCGCTCGAGCTTCTCGAGGTCCGTTCGCCAATCGACCATCCTGCCGTCGATCCCGGAGATCGTGGCGTGCGCCGTCAAGCTCAAGATTCGCGTTCGCAGCACCTCTTCGAAGCCGTTCATGACCGACAGAACCACTATCAGCACCGCGACGCCGAGTGCGAGACCCGCGATCGCGATCCCTGCGATCAAGGACAGGGAGCCGCGCTTCGGCGAGGCACGCAGATAGCGCAATCCCACGAACCCTTCATACCAATGGCGTGTCATTCGTATCGCAGCGCTTCGGCGGGCTGAGTTCGCGCGGCCTGCAGGGCGGGGTATACCGTCGCGGCGAGCGTCAGCAGCAGCGCGGCCGCCGCGATTCGCACCACATCGGGGGCGTGCACCTCGCTCGGAAGGCCCGATATGTAGTACACATCCGGGTCCATGAAGTGAAAGCCGAAAGTTTGCTCGAGGAACGGCACGATAACGTCGACGTTTAGCGCAAGCGTCAGCCCCAGGATGACTCCCAACGCGGCGCCGATCCAGCCGATCAACACACCCTGCGTCATGAACACGGCGATGACGCCCCGCGGACTCAACCCCACGGTGCGCAGGATCGCAATATCGGTGCGCTTGTCGTTTACCACCATGACCAACGTCGCCACGATGTTGAATACGGCCACGGCGACGATGAGCATCAAGATCAGCCCCATCATGGTCTTCTCGATGCGGATGGCGCGAAAATACGCTTCGTTGTCCTGCGTCCAGTCGCGCACCCGCAATCCCGGCGCCAGCCGCGCGGCGGCGATGCGCGCCAGTTCCGGTGCTTTCAGTACATCGTCGAATTTGAGGCGTATTCCGCTGGGACCGTCGAGACCTCGCAGCGCCTCCGCATCCTCGAGGTCGATCAGCGCCAGCACGCTGTCGTGCTCCTCCAGGCCGACCTCGAAAATACCCGCGACCTGGAATTCGCGCAGGCGCGGCACCATGACATCGCTCATGCCGGAGCCCGCCGCTCCGTTGCCGGGGATCATGACCGTGACCTGATCGCCTACTCCGACTTGTAGCTGGTAGGCGAGCATCCGGCCGAGAATGATCCGATTCGAACCGGGAACGAGGTCGCTGAGTTTGCCCTCGCGCATGGCATCGCCGATGGATGACACCCGGCCCTCGAGCTTGGGATCGATTCCGCGGACGATGGCGCCGCTCATCGACGGTGGGCGGCTCAACATGGCATCGGTATCGAGAAACGGCGCCGCGCCCACGAGCCCCTGCGATCCCTGCAGACGGGCGATTCGGTCTCGCCAGTCCGTGATCGGTGCCACCGCCGCGTTCAAGGTCGCGTGGGCCGTCAGGCTCAACAACCGCGTCCGCAATTCGGTTTCCAGCCCGTTCATCACCGACAACACGGTGATCAGGGCGGCCACCCCCAGCGCGACCCCCAAAAGCGAGACCCAGGTGATAAAAGACACGAAAAAGCTATGTTCGCGGGCCAGCGAATATCGCAGGCCCACGAATACTGGTACGGGCTGGAACATTGGCGGCGATTAAACCACAAATGACAATGTAATCAGAGTGTTAATTAGGTCAACTATTGCCTCCCGGAGGTAGTGCTATAGTTTGGGGGGAACAAGTTCCTTGCAAGAATGGGGGGTGAAATCATGAGGTATCGAAACCTACTGCTTGCGGCAGTGTTCGCCAGCGGCCTCGCGGGAGCCGCGACCGTCGCGGTCGACAACGGCATCGCGGTCAAACAGAGCGATGTCGCCATGCCGACGAGAGGCATGACCATGGATCAGGTGGCGACGAAGTTCGGAGCCCCGGTCACCAAGGTTCCGGCCGTCGGGAAACCGCCGATTTCCCGCTGGGAGTATCCGGGATTCGTGGTCTATTTCGAGG
>JBARBX010000551.1:0-1650 GCA_049793535.1 Steroidobacteraceae bacterium
GTCCCGAGGTGAGGGTTACGATGGCGTCGAGACCGTGCTCGCAGAGCACCGCGTCGATGCCGCCGCTGCGGGTCGCGGTGAGGCAAATCTCGCGCGCATCCCGATACGCCGCCTCGTTCAAACCGCCCTTGGCCGCGGATTGGCGCAGCAATTCCTGATCGAACAGCGGCATTTCCCGCGCCGCGTGGGCATCGTTGAAGCGGATCAGATCGGCGAGCGATCGCACCGGGAAGACCTGCGGCAGGCGCGCCAGATAGGCGTCGAGGTCGGTCTTGAATTCGTACAGCAGCACTTCCTGCTCGGCCGCCGCCGCGGCGCCATGCATGGGCAAATCGGCCGGGTCGATGATGATCGCACCGGCGCGTTTGAGCGTTGCGACACAGCCGTCCAGGAAGGCGTTGAGCGGCGCGCTTTCGGCAAAGAAGCGCCGCGCCACCCCCAGTCGCGCGCCGCGCAGTCCGTCGGGATCGAGATAACGCGTGTAGTCGCTGTCGAAGTGTCCGGAAGCGGCGCCGCTCGCCGCATCCGCGGGGTCGGGGCCGGCCATCACGCCCAGCAGCACGGCGGCGTCGTGCACCGTCCTCGCAAGGGGTCCCGCCGTGTCTTGACTGTGCGAAATCGGCACGACGCCCGTGCGGCTCACCAGCCCGACCGTCGGCTTCAGGCCGACGATGCCGTTGATCGAGGCCGGGCTCACGATCGAGCCGTCCGTCTCGGTGCCGACGGCAACGGCGCAAAGGTCGGCGGCCACCGCGACCGCCGATCCGGAACTCGACCCGGACGGCGTTCGATCGAGCGCGTACGGATTGCGGCACTGGCCGCCACGGCCGCTCCAGCCGCTCGACGAATGGGTGGATCTGAAATTGGCCCATTCGCTCAGGTTGGTCTTACCCAGGATCACGGCGCCCGCGGCACGCAAGCGCGCCACGAGCGGAGCATCGGCGGGCGAGTACCAGCCTTCGAGGGCCATCGAACCCGCGGTGGTCATCATGCGATCCGCCGTCTCCACGTTGTCCTTGATCAATATCGGCACGCCGTGCAGCGGACCCCGCGGTCCGCGACTACGGCGCTCGCGGTCCAGTTCGGCGGCGATGTCGAGCGCGCGCGGATTGGTCTCGAGAACGGCACCCAAACTCGGACCGCGACGATCGAGAGTGTCGATGCGATCGAGGTAGATCTGGGTCAGGCGCTGCGACGTCAAACGGCCGTCGGCTAGGCTTAACGCGATGTCCCTCAAAGTAAGCTCCGCGGCGCCGGCGGTCGGAGCCTTGGCGCTCATGGCGGATTCGGGGGCTGCGACGGCGGCAACGGCGGCCGCCAGGAGAAAGTCTCGCCGATCCATGTCACATCCCGCTAGTTGAGTATGGCCTGATAGACGTATGCATGCGACAAGCCGCGGACGTCGGGAATCTGGTAGGCGGCGGCTGCGCCGTCGCCGGATACCTGCTGAATCATGCCGATGACGATCAAATCGTCGGTGGGATCGATCCAGAACCAAGTGCCCGCGGCGCCGCCCCAATAGTAGGTGCCCTTGCCGTAGTAGCCGCCCGCCGCGACCGGGTCGGTGTACACCGCGAAGTCCAGGCCGAAGCCGGCGCCCGGCGACAATGTGGTCATGGACGGCGACAGCACATTGCTGCGCATCAGCTC
>JBARBX010000552.1:0-4329 GCA_049793535.1 Steroidobacteraceae bacterium
GGGGTGCTTAGGGGGGCGCGCCGACGCCGACGCCCGTGCCGTTGCGGATCTGATAGACCTTGTCGAAGATGTTGATCACGTCGAAGCGCGCGGTCAGAGTGCCTGCTCCCGGAAGGTCAAAGATATGGGTGAGCCCGGTGTTGATCTGAGTGTAATAGGGTAGATGTTCGCCGTTGGGTATGCCAGTGCCCCCATATTGCGTGGTCTGTCCGGGCGGCAGCGGCAAATCGGCGCGCAGGCCGGACCCGAACAAAAAGTCTGCGCTGAAGCGGGTTCCCTTCCAGAGGTACGAAGCCCCGCCCGAGGCGGTCTGCTGCTGCTCGTGATCCAGGTGGATGTAGTTGTTGGCGATATAGGAGAGATCGGGCGGTGCGAAATTGAATTGCGCCGATTCGATATCCTTGCCCTTGGCACTCTGCGCCGACAGGTTCAGATACGCCGTGAATTCCCGCGTGCTGTAATTGGCCGTGAATTCGGCACCGTACTGCTTGCCGTAGCGGTAGTTGAAGGGCGTGAGAATGATGGGCGCGCCGAATTGACCCTCGTCGATCAGATTGGTGGACTGCTTGTAGTAGGTGTCGGCTCCCAGCGTGAGTTCGCGAGTGATCTTCTGCTGCACACCCAAGTCGTAGTAGTTCGCCTGCTCGGCCAGGGGCGATGTGGCCTCGGGAGTGAGCGGCGGATTGGTCGTGTTCTGAAACACCGCGATATCCTTGCCGCCCACCAGTTCGAAGGGCGGGGGCGAGAGGTACCGCGCATAGCCGGCATGAATCGTGGTATTCGCGAGTGCCTGCCAGACTATGTTGAGCCGCGGGCTCGCCTGGCTGGCGCTGGTGTAGGCGGTGAACCGATCGAACCGCAAGCCGTAATTGACGGTGAAGGTGGGCAGAAGCTTCCACTCATCCTGTAGGTAGGCACTCTCGATCCATTCGGTTTTGTAGCCGTTGTCGATGAGCGTGGTCGGTATGTCGCTCAACGGAACTCCGGCATTGTCCGTCAGCAGCACGTCCGAGCTGGTCAGGCTGATGGAATGATCCGTCTGCAGGAACAGGCCGGCGCGCAGCGTATGGCTGTCGTTGAGCTGGTAGGCGCCGTCGCTTTGCATGGCGTAGGCCACGTTTTGCTTGTAGGCCTCCTGGGCTATCCCCGTGAACAAAAGATCGCCCACAGGATCCGGGGTGAAGTTCAGGCTCGAGTAGCGGGCGATGAGCGAAGTCTGAACGTCGAGTGCGCCGGCCGAATGCTGCCAGCTTAAGGCTCCGAACTGAGTCACTTCGCGCTGATTCTCGTTGAGGCTCGCGCTGGGATAGGTCATTTGCCCGTCGACGGTGAGTCCGAGCGAGGGCTCGAGACCGTTCTGGTTCGGAATCTGGAACTTGCCGACGGAGCTGCCGAGTATGAGGGACACTCGATTCTCGTCATTGAGAATATTCTCGAAGTAGCCGAAGCCATGGTACTGCGTCGTATGGTCGTGGATCGGATCGGAGCTGCCGTCCGGCGACTCGATGCCGAGATCGTTGCGCAGGAAATCGCCCGAGACGAAGTAGCTGTACTGGCCGGAGCCGCCGCCGTAGTTGAAGCTGGGCTGGATCTGTTCATGGCTGCCGCCATAGATCGAAATCGCGCCGCCCGGCACCTGGATGCCGCTCTTGGTGGTGATGTCGATGATGCCCGCCGTGCGCAGGCCGTATTCCGCGGGCAGCGCGCCGGTGATCAGACTCATCGATGAGATCAGCCGCGGATCCAGAGACTGGCCGAACACGCTGATGCCCTCCGGCAGGATGATGCCGTTGATCCGATATTGCAGCCCGTTGTGCTCGCCGCGGACGTGAAATTGGCCGAACGAATCCTGCGCCACTTCGGGCGCCTGCATGATCACCTGATTGAGCAAGGTGTTGTCACCGCCGGGGGTCGCCGCCACGGCTGCGGCATCGATGGTGTAGGTGGACGCGCCGGTCTGGGTCTGGATATGCGAGCGGCCCTCATCCAGGTGCTGGGCGGTCACCACGATCGCGGGCAGAATCAATGCGTCGGCGCTCGATCCGGTCGATGCCGCGGACCCGGCGGACACCGCCGCATCTGCGCTCGCGGCGGCGGCATCTGCGCTCGCGGCGGTATCTGCGCTGGGGGCGGTATCCGCGCTGGCAGCGAATGTGGTCGAGGAATGAACAGTGGACATGGCAGTGACGGCGCCCAAGGCTGCCGCCAGGAATGGAAATCTGGACATCGGGGTAACTCCGCAATAGCTGAAAGAATGCAGCCGCTACCGATTGCTCGGGCGGCTTGGTCAAGGCTCGGTTTCAGCTATAGGACGGAGGACCGCGGCTGCGCGGCCGGGGAGCGGCGGAATCTGCCGCTACGCAGCGGCGCTCAGGAACGATGAGCGATTCGGTGCGAACCAGCAGGGGGATGTGGAAGGAATGACTGAAGGCCGGGGTGACGACCTGGGCAAATGCGGGGCACTGCGCGCAGGTGGTGTCCACCACGCCGCCCGCATTGATCCGTATCTCCGCGGCGGCGGCATTGGAAAAATGCCCCAGCTCGTGATCGACAGCACCCTGCTGTGCCGTCAGCAGCAGCAGCAAAAGACCCAGTGCTTTGTACGCGTTTCTCATTAAGTTGGTGTACGGTCAATCAGCGGAAGCTACCGGACCCTAGCAGAAAACAAAATTGTTTGCAGCAGGCGCCGTCTCAACTGCGTCTAGACAAGGGACGCTGCAGTTCGTTCAACCTTGCACATGGCCAAGCTCGCACGGACCACGAAACCCATGGATTCGTACAGGCGGCGGGCCGCCGCGTTGCCCTCGCTCACATGCAAAAAGGACCCGACGCCGCGGCGCCGATGCCGGGTCATCAGCGCCTGGGTCAGGCGCCGCGCGTGACCTCGGCCGCCAAAGTCAGGGTGCGTGCAGACGCCGCTGATCTCCTGCAGGCCGGGTAGGGCCAGCCGCTCGCCGGCCATCGCGATCAAGCGTCCGTCCTCGTAGATCCCCAAGTAGAGCCCAAGCTCGGCGGTGCGCTCGCGAAAGAAATCGGGAAACGCGATTCGAGTGAGGTCCCGCATGGCGGCTCGATCGGCGGTCCCCAACACCGTGCCCGAATCCTCGTCGATGTCCGTCCGCTCGGCGTCCGGAAAGAGCTGCAGAATTTGGGAGCGGGACACAACCCGCCAGCCTTCGGGCAGGGAACTCGGGCAGACGCCCACAAAGTAAGCCTGGTCGCCCAAGCCGCGGCGGTGGGCCGATTCCAAATCCGGCGCGACGTCCGCAGCCGCCATCGCCACGAACGGCGCAATCGACGGCGGATACCAAGCCAGCTCACCGACCTGTTGCGCGAGGTGCCGATGCGGTCCGCTGAGCGCGGACCACATCGGGTTGTCGAGCGCCGACGCACTGTCCAGCCAATTTGCACTGATATTCGATCTCCCGCTGCATCAGCAGCGCGAGGGGTCCCTCACACCGCCGCCGAAAGCGGGATTTTATAACGGGGCGCGGGATGGCGGCGCGACAGATTGGGGCGCAAGTCCTCGCGCGCCTTGATCAGGCGCTGCCACTCGCCGACATCCGGCAGGGAGGGAACCGTGACGCGCTCGCCCTGGTCGAAACCCGCGAGGGCGGCGTCCACCATTTCATCCGCCTCCATCACGATCTCGGGGGGCAGATCCTTCAATTCGACTCCCGATCCGTCCCACAAAGCGGTACGGGTTGCGCCCGGCAGTACCGTTTGCACGCGCACCGCGCTCGCTCCCAGTTCGAGCGCCAGCACTTCGCCAAAATGCAGCAAGTAGGCCTTGGTCCCGCCGTACACGGAATTGCCCGGCTGCACCATCTGCGACAGTATGGATGCGATGTTGATCAGGCCGCCGCGATTGCGCGCAATGAAGCCGGGCAGCACGGCGTGCGACAACCGGGTCGGCGCCAAGACGTTCAAGCGAATGTCGCGGTCGAGGCGCCCGATGTCGGCAGTGGCGAGGGGGCCGAGCGTCGCGGCTCCGGCGTTATTGACCAGCAAGGTGATGCTCGGGTCCTCGCGCAGCACCCGCTCCACTCGATGCAGATCGGCATCGACCGTGAGGTCGGCCGGCAGAACCTGAACGCGCGCGCCGTATTCCAGGCCCAGACGCGCCCCGAGTTTGTCGAGGTTGGGCTTGTTGCGCGCGACCAAGATCAAATCGTAGCCGCGCCGCGCCAGACGGTCCGCGTAAACGGCGCCGATGCCGGTCGTAGCGCCGGTGATCAGCGCCGTTCCCAATTTGCCTGCAGTGCTCATAAAGACCTCTTCTCGCGTCGAATTGTGGATGATATTCGTAATCCAGAGGCAGCCTAACTC
>JBARBX010000553.1:0-7944 GCA_049793535.1 Steroidobacteraceae bacterium
CCGGCGCGACCCCGATTCGCAGTTCGATGTGAGCTGGCGCGGCGGCGATGCGGGCCTGCTGGATTTGCACGCGAGCGCCAGTTATTTGCGTGCCGACAATCTTCTGCCGCTGGCCGGATTGCTGCCGCAGAAGGACATTCGCGACCGGTTGCGTGAGATCGCTCCGACCGGCGAGTGGACGGATACCGACATTGCGCTGTCCCGCAACGCGGTGACCGACCTCTGGCGGCTGCAAGTCCAGGCCAAATTCCGCGATGTCGGTTTCGCGCCGGTGGGTCGCGCGCCGGGACTGCGCGGCCTGACCGGGAGCATCGCCGGCAATGAAACCGGCGGACACGTGATCATCGATGCGCCGATGGCGGTTTTCAATTGGCCCGCGCAATTCACCCAACCCGTGGAGCTCACGCTGCTGCGATCGACCTTGTACTGGAAGCGTACCGACCAGCAACTGCTGATTGCCACGCCCGACTGGCAGATGGCGAATCGCGACGGCGCCGTTCACGGCAAGGTGGCGTGGGCAGTGCCCGCCGACGGCAGCTCGCCGGTGTTGACGCTGGTCGCCGCGGTGGAAAACGGCAACGTGGCGAGTGCGCACAACTACCTGCCCCGCGCCCAGATTCCGCCGCCGGCGCTCGCCTGGCTGGATCGGGCACTCGTCGCCGGCCACCTGTCGCGGGCGGATGTCGTGTTGGCCGGGCCCATAAAACACTTTCCGTTTCGCGACGGCAGCGGCGTCTTTCTCGCGCGCTGCGCCATCGATGGAATGACGCTGGATTACGGGGATGGCTGGCCGCGCGCGGAAAATGTCGCCGCCCAGGTTGAATTTCGCAACGAAGGATTGACTGCCCGGCTGGAGTCAGGGCGCATCGGCGGCGTGGCCGTGGGAGCGGCGGATGCGCGCTTCGCCGACTTCAAGACCGGCGAGCTGCAAATTCACGTCAATGCGAGCGGTGACGCGGGCGACGCTCTCGGGTTCCTGCGCGCGACACCGCTCGATGCATCCGCGGAACACGCATTCTCGAGCGTCGAAGCCAAGGGCTCGATGCAGTCGAAGGTCGATCTATTTCTGCCGTTCAAGGATTTCGCACATCGGCGCGTGCTGGTGCATGGGATCTTGCAGGGCGTGACGCTCAATCGGCCCGACTCTGCGGCCGCCGCGACCGACTTGAACGGCGACTTCGACATCGACGGGGCGCAAGTGACTCACGCCGATCTTCGGGGGCGGGTATTGGGCGGGTCTTTTCAGATGCAGGCGCGGGCACCGCGCAATCGGACGGTGAACCGCACTCATCTGGAATTTCGCGGCACACTGACCGGGGAGGCCCTACGCGCCGCGCTGTCTCTGCCGGCCGGCATTTCGATCGGCGGGCAGACCGATTGGCGGGGATCGCTGCGGATGGCACCCGAGCCCTATCGTGAGCGCAGCTTGCGCGTGAGCAGCACCCTCGTCGGTCTCCAAATGAAGCTGCCGGCACCCCTGGACAAACCGGCCGATGCGCCGATGCCGTCCTGGCTCGAGATCCAGTGGCCGGCGAGCGGCGGCGCCGAGGGTCGGTTGGCGCTGGGATCCGTGCTCAGCGGGTCCTACGCGTTGGAGTCCGATGCCAAGGGCCTGCGGCTGGCGCGCGTGGCGCTGAATTTCGGCGGGGGAGAGTCGAGTGAGAACGAAGCGCAAATCGTCAATGTCGGCGGGTCGGTCGCCCGGCTCGATCTCGCGGGCTGGCTCAAGCTGCAATCCGCCGACAAGAGCGCAAGGCCGCTGGCGGACTATCTACGTTCGGCGAAACTTGGCGTCGCCGAACTGGACTACATGGGCCTGGCATTCCGCGACATCTCATTGGATTTGGCGGTCACGGCCGGCGGGTTGAATATTACCGTCGGGGGACCGAACGTGGACGGCAGCATCGCGTTGCCTGGCGCCGCAGATCCCACCGCGCCTTGGAAAATGCAGTTCACGCGATTGCATGTCGAGGTGGCGCCACCGCATCCCGAGGCGCAAGAGAGCGGCTCAGCCGCCACCGCCGCTACGGATGAACTCGCGAACCCCCGAGCCATTCCGGCGGTCGATTTTCACGCCGCCGATTTCGATTGGGGCGAACGCCAGTTGGGCGAGGTGCGGGCGACCTTGGTCAAATTGGACGACGGGATCAGCCTCAAACAACTGAACGTGACCGGCGCCGATTTCAACGTCAGCGCGACCGGCGATTGGCGGGGCGCGGACGCCGGCATGGGGCACATCGTGGGCACGTTGAACAGCAGCGACGTCCAGGGCACCCTGAAACAGTTGGGCTACCTTCCGGTCATCGAAGCCAAGAGCGGACGCATGGACTTCGATTTGAATTGGGACGGCCCTCCCACCAGCGAGAACCTGAGCCAGGCGGCGGGCCGCTTGCAGGTGTCGCTGGAGAAGGGGCAAATCGTGGGACTGAAGCCGGGCGCCGGCCGGGTCCTGGGCCTTACCAGCGTTGCCGCGCTGCGCAGGCGATTGGCGTTGGATTTCAGCGATCTTACGGACAAGGGTCTGGCTTTCGACACCGCCAAGGGCGACTTCGATCTGCACGACGGCAGCGCCTACACCGAGAATGTCCTGGTCAAGGGGCCGGCGGCCGAAATCGGGCTCATTGGGCGGATAGGCTTGAAAAACCGGGATTACGACCAAACTGCTGTGGTGACGGGCAGCTTCGGCAATTCGCTGCCGCTGGCGGCCTTGGCGGGCGGACCCGTCGTGGCGGGGGCCGTGCTTCTGTTCACACAAGTGTTCAAACAGCCGCTGAAAGGACTGGCGCGAGGGTATTATCGAATCACGGGCAGTTGGGATAATCCGATTGTCGAGCGAATCAAGAGTGCAGACGCGGCCGCCGCGTCCGCCGAGGCACAGAAATAAATGGGCAAAGTTGCCGCCATACAAATGACCTCGAGCCATGTCGTCGCCGACAATCTGGCGGCGGCGGGCAGGCTGCTGCGTGAAGCCAAGGACGCGGGCGCCGATATTGCCTGCTTGCCGGAGAACTTTTCCTTCATCGGTCTGCGCGACGCCGACAAGTTGCAAGTCGCCGAACCGGACGGTACGGGCGCCGTACAGTCGTTTCTGAGCGATACCGCGCGAGAGCTCGGAATGTGGATCCTGGGCGGAACCATCGTCATGCGCGGCAGCGACCGCCGCGTCGCGAACGCCTCGCTGCTGATCGATGCCGCGGGAAAGAGGGTGGCGCGCTACGACAAAATTCACTTGTTCGACGTCACCATCCCCGGCCGCGACGAGCAGTATCGAGAATCGACCCATGTCGCTCCCGGGCGCGAGCCCGTGATCGCGGATACGCCTGTCGGGAGACTCGGACTATCGGTGTGCTACGACATGCGGTTTCCCGAACTCTACCGGGACCTCGTGGCGCGCGGCGCCGAGTGGCTGGCAATGCCGGCCGCTTTCACGGTGCCGACCGGGCGCGCGCATTGGGAGACCTTGCTGCGGGCACGGGCCATCGAGAATCTGTGCTACGTGGTGGCGCCGGCGCAGTCCGGCACGCATTCGAGCGGCCGGGAGACGTATGGCGATTCGCTCATTGTCGACTATTGGGGGCAGGTTGTGGCGCGCTTGCCTACGGGGACGGGGGTGATCACGGCGCAGATCGATCTTGCCAAGGAAGCGGAGACGCGCATCCGCTTCCCCGCGCTCGACAACCGCAGGCTGGGAATCGCGCCGCCGGCGGCGCCGGTCGCGGCACCGGTAGCGGTGCGGGCATGAATGCGCGCAGCGCCGATTTGAAAGAGCCCACGTTCGAGGTGGCCGAAAGGGCGATTCTGACTCCGTCGGGCCTCGATGAGCAGCGACTGTCGAAGGTGCTGGATGCCGTCATGAGCCGCGGTGTCGACTACGCCGATCTATATTTTCAATTGTCGCGCGAGGAATCCTGGTCGCTGGAAGACGGCATCGTCAAGGACGGCTCGCACAGCATCGAGCAAGGCGTCGGCGTGCGTGCCATCAGCGGCGAGAGAACGGGCTTCGCCTACACCGACGAAGTGCTGTTGCCGGCGCTACTCGAGGCTTCCGACGCGGCGCGCGCGATCGCGCGCAGCGGGGGTCGAAATGCGATCAAGGCCTGGCAGCGTCCTGCGACGCACCGGCTGTACCTGCCCGTGGATCCGCTCGACACCATTCGCGACGAAGACAAGGTGGCATGGCTGATGCGCATCGATGCCGACACGCGCCGCATCGATCCCCGGGTCAAGCAGGTGATGGCCTCGCTGGCGGCGATTCACGAAGTCGTCCTGATCGCGACCAGCGACGGCACCTTGACTGCGGATGTGCGGCCACTGGTCCGGGTCAATGTCTCCGTTATCGTCGAACAGAACGGCCGCCGCGAGCAGGGTTATAGCGGCGGCGGCGGTCGCTTCGGCCTCGATGAACTGCTGCGTGGCGATGAGCCTTTCGCCCATGGTCGGGAGGCCGGGCGCCAGGCGCTGGTCAATCTCGAGGCGGTGGCCGCGCCGGCGGGAACCATGACGGTGGTGCTCGGCCCGGGCTGGCCCGGGATCCTGCTGCACGAGGCCATCGGCCATGGCTTGGAAGGCGATTTCAATCGCAAGGGCACTTCCGCTTTCTCGAATCGCATCGGCCAGAAAGTGGCCGCCGACGAAATCACGGTGGTGGACGACGGCACTCTCGATCGGCGCCGCGGTTCCCTGAATGTCGACGATGAGGGCACGCCGACCCAGTGCACCACCCTGATCGAGAACGGCGTACTGCGCGGCTACATCCAGGACAAGATGAACGCAAGGTTGATGGGCCTGCCGGTCACCGGCAACGGCCGGCGCGAGTCCTTCGCGCACATGACCTTGCCGCGCATGACCAACACCTACATGCGCGCAGGCTCCCGCGCCCCGGAAGAGATCATCGGCTCGGTGGAGAAAGGTCTGTATGCCGTCAATTTCGGCGGCGGGCAGGTCGACATCACCTCCGGCAAATTCGTGTTTTCGGCGAGCGAAGCTTACTTGATCGAGAACGGCAAAATCGGCGCGCCCGTCAAGGGCGCGACCTTGATCGGCAACGGTCCCGACGTCCTGCAGCGGGTCAGTCTGGTCGGCAACGATCTGAAGCTCGACGCCGGTGTTGGGACTTGCGGAAAGGAAGGCCAATCGGTGCCTGTCGGAGTCGGGCAACCCACGCTGCGCATCGACGCGCTCACCGTCGGCGGCACGGGCTAGGGCTTTCGGGGTTTCTGCGCGTTCGCACCGCTCCCAGACATTCCGCGCGCGTTTGCGCCGCCGCACAATGAGGACGCGGCAATTCTTAGGAGGAGGCCCCTTGAGCGCAGGACGCGCGGCCGCGGCGCGGGCGGGAGGTTCACGACCAGGAGCGTCCCGCCCGCCCTTTATTTGCCGGCAGCGGCATCCGATGTACCCTCGAGACTCTCTAGAGTCAGATCGTGCGTGACGACATCGCCCTTGACCATATCGACGCCAGCCATGCGCGGCAACCCGCGTTGCGCAATTTGCGGTAGTCTTTCTGACCTTTTCGATGGAGGGCGGCGGATGCAATCTTCAAGAATGGCGGTGCTCGTTCTCGGTGTCGCAATGGGCGCAGGGTGGGCCGGATGGGCCTCCGGCGCCGATCCGGGCACGGCGCTGGGGCTGCCCCAGGGCGTGACGGCCGCCATGCAGAAGATCGATGCGCAGCGCATTCGCGCGCACGTGAAGTTTCTGGCCGATGACCTGCTCGAGGGCCGCGGCACCGGCACCCGCGGCGGCGACATTGCGGCGAAATACATCGCCGCGCAATTCGCGTTGGACGGACTCCAGCCTGCCGGGGATGACGGCGGCTATCTGCAGAAGGTGGATTTTACCGGTGTGCAAACCCTACCGGCAACCACCTTGACGCTGCAGCCGCAGCACGGTGCCCTGCTGCAATTGAAACTCGGCGACGACTTCGTGACCAACAATCAGACCCAGACGGACACCGTCGATATCGACGCGCCCCTTGTTTTCGTGGGCTACGGCATCGAGGCGCCCGAGTACCGCTGGAACGATTTCAAGGGCGTGGACGTCGCCGGGAAGGTCCTGCTGGTCATCGTCAACGAGCCGCCGTCGCAGGACCCGAAATTCTTCAACGGCGAAGCCCTGACCTATTACGGACGCTGGACCTATAAGTTCGAAGAGGCGGCGCGCAAGGGTGCCGTCGGCGCCTTGATCATTCATCGCACGGATCTGGCGAGCTACGGCTGGGGAGTGGTGCGCAGTTCCTGGAGCAATGAGCAGGTGTATCTGAGCAATGACAAAGAGCCGAAGCTCAAGGCGGCATCGTGGATTCAGCTCGAGGTGGCGCGCGCACTGTTCAGCGCCTCCGGGCTGAATCTGGACGACATGATCGCGAGCGCGGGCACGCGCGGATTCAAGCCGCGAGCGCTGCCCGTGCGAGTCAGGGCGCATATCGTGAGCAAGGTGCGCAAATTCGAGTCCTCGAATGTGCTCGGCTTGCTGCCGGGCACGGATGCGGGCGCGCCGCGCCAGGCCGTGGTTTACTCCGCGCATTACGACCACCTCGGAATCGATCCCGCGATGAGCGGCGACAACATCTACAACGGAGCGGTCGACAACGGCACCGGTGTCGGAATGTTGCTGGAGATGGCGCATGTGTTCGCCGACGCTTCGCCGCGTCCGCCCCACCCGGTACTGTTCGCGGCGGTCACCGCCGAGGAGAAGGGGTTGCTGGGTTCCAATTATCTGGGCAAGCATCTGCCGATTCCGGCGCCCCGAATTGCATTGGGCTTGAATTTCGACGCAATCCTGCCGATCGGCGTTCCCGAGTCCGTGAACGTGACCGGCGCGGAGCGTACGACGTTCTATCCCACCGTGGAAAAGACCGCCCAGGCGTTCGGTTTCGACATTCAAGCGGATGCCGAACCGGGCGCCGGCCACTACTATCGCTCCGACCACTTCAGCCTGGCGCGCGCCGGAGTTCCCGCGTTCTCGATCAACACCGGCGTGAAGTTTGCCGGGCATCCGCCGCAATGGGGCAAGGCGCAGCACGACGAATACACGGCAAAGCACTATCACAATCCCAGCGACGAATATTCGCCGTCGATGGACTTTTCGACCAATGCGGCGCTCGCCAAATTCGGCTTTGCGCTTGGATGGCAGGCGTTGTTGGCGAAGGGCACGGTGAACTGGCTGCCGGGCGACGAGTTCGAAGCACCGCGGCTGAAGGGCGTCAAGACGGAGTAGTCGCCGAAGCGCGCCGCTGCGGCCACCGGCGAATTTGCGTCCAATACTGACGCCCAGCGGCAAGCGACATATTGTTGGCCGCGAGAAAGCGTCGCAACCCGGCGACGTCCGCCGGATTCCTACGCAAGAAGCAGGCATAAACGTGCCGCACTTCTCATCTCGGCCCGTGTCGGAGTCGGTAGGCTCACCGCCAGTATCAACGACTCAATGACGCAACGACGGAGCTTCCATGGCTGACAATTCAATGACGGGGACGTTTCAACTCAATCTGCCCAAGGATTTGCTGTCGGAGGCCAAGCGCGCGCCGAGAGTCAAGTCGGAGCAGCTCCGCGTCGAGGGCTGGCGCAATTCCTGGCTGTCGCGCATTTCCGAGCTTCTGGTCGGCAAGGACTAGATTGTCGCGGGCCTTCGGGCCCGCGCTGCAATACCGGCAGCTTTAAGTCAAATTCCGGGGACCTGGCGCCCTCATCCGCATTACCATGGCGTGCGGAGGTGCTCCATGCGCTTGGCTCGACCTGTTTATGAAGGCCTGCCCTATGTCTACATGGCGATCGGCGGCCTGGCGATTTTTCTGTTCTATCTCGATCCCGTGGGACTGCACGGAGTAATCGCCTTCGCGATCGGCATCATTGCCGCCGTCGCCGCGTTGACGTTGTTCCTGCGGCGCCGGGATTTTCGTGAGTTGAGCCGCGAGTACTCGGGCGAAACCATCGACTTGCCGTCAAC
>JBARBX010000554.1:0-11569 GCA_049793535.1 Steroidobacteraceae bacterium
GGCTTCTTGTGGCCGCCGCGAGGCGCAACCGTCGGACGCCGGCCGCCCGCCGCCCGCTTCTTCGGGTTGCCTTCCTCGTCGAGCTCCACGAATTCATCCTCGCCCACCGGGACCTCGGGCAGGGAAGCCTTGCCCTCGAGCACCGAGTCGGCGACCCCGCCGGCATACAGCAGAATGGCGCGCATGGCGTCGTCATTGCCGGGAATCACATAATCGATGCCGTCGGGGGAGCAGTTGGTGTCCACCACCGCAACCACCGGAATGCCGAGCTTGCGCGCCTCGTGAATCGCGATCTGCTCGTGGCCGACGTCGATCACGAACAGCGCATCGGGCAGCGCCGTCATGTCGCGGATGCCGCCCAGGCTGCGCAGCAGCTTGTCCATTTCACGGCGCAGCATCTGCGCCTCTTTCTTGCCGCGTCGTTCGAGCGCGCCGCTCTGCGCCATTTCATCCAATTCGTTGAGCCGCTTGATGGACTGCCGAATGGTCTTGAAATTGGTCAGCATGCCGCCCAACCAACGCTGGTTCACATAAGGCATGCTGCAGCGGCTGGCCTCCTTCTGCACCGCGTCGCGGGCCGAGCGCTTGGTACCCACGAACAGCACCTTGCCTCCCTCCGAAGCCACGCCCTTGATGAACGCCGCCGCCTGCGCATACAGAGGCTGCGTCTTTTCCAGATTGATGATGTGGATCTTGTTGCGTTCGCCAAAGATGAAGGGAGCCATCTTCGGGTTCCAGAAGCGGGTTTGATGTCCAAAATGGACGCCCGCTTCCAGCATTTGTCGCATGGACACGCTGGTCATAAAACACTCCTGGTCGGGTTGAGCCTCCGCGTATCCCAATCGGCAACCCGTCAAAGCCTTGAAATTGAAGCCCAATGCCTTCAGTTTCCCAAGGTTCCGCCGGGCACCCGGCCGATTGTGTCGACACGCGTGCGGGGTTGTTAAAAATAGCCGCGCTTTATACCATGAACATCCGTTAGAAACAAAGCCGCGTCCTATGCCCGTGACCATCAAAACCCCCGCTGAACAGGACAAGATGCGCGCCGCCGGCCGCCTGGCCGCGAGCGTCCTGGACATGATCGAACCCTACGTGGTGGCCGGGACGACGACCGACGAGCTCGACAAGCGCTGCCACGATTTCATCGTCGATGAGCTGAAATCGATCCCCGCCAACCTCAATTACCGGGGTTTTCCCAAGACCATCTGCACCTCCGTGAACCACGTCGTATGCCACGGAATCCCGGGCGATAAGCGCCTGAAGAGCGGGGACATCATCAACATCGACGTCACCGTGATCCGCGACGGCTTTCACGGCGATACCAGCCGCATGTACTTCGTGGGCCCGGCCCCGGTGCTGGCGCGACGGCTGACCACGGTGTGCCATGACGCCATGTGGCGGGGTATCGAGACCGTGAAACCAGGCGCCCGGCTGGGCGATATCGGGCATGCCATCCAATCCTATGCCGAGAGCCAGCATTTCTCGGTGGTGCGCGAATACTGCGGTCACGGCATCGGCCGGGTCTACCACGAGGATCCTCAGGTGCTGCACTACGGCAAACCGGGTACCGGCCTCGAACTGAGCCAAGGGATGACTTTCACCATCGAGCCCATGATCAACGCGGGCCGCCGCGATGTGCGGCTGCTCCCCGACGGGTGGACCGTGGTCACCAAGGATCAATCGCTGTCGGCACAGTGGGAGCACACCATCCTGGTCACGGAAGCCGGGTTCGAGGTGCTCACCTTGGGGGCCAGATCGAGTCTCCCCGCCGCCGCGGCAGCCTCTTGAACGCCTACGGCAAGTTTCTCGACTCAACCGCCGACTGGCCCTATTTGACGGCCGCGCCCGGAGCGCTCCAGGAAGGTCAATTCTCCCCCACCGCTTTCCGTGAAGTACTGGATCGCGGCACGGAGCTGCTCAAGGAGCGCTTCGAGGCGGACGAAGCGGTCGAGGATCTGGTGCGCGACCGTGCGCGCCTGGTCGACATCGTGCTGCGCGCAGCCTGGGTAAGGCACGCCGGCAAGTTTGCGGACGATCTCGCACTGATCGCCGTGGGCGGCTACGGGCGCGGCGAGCTGCATCCGAGTTCCGACATCGACATCATGGTGCTCCTGCCGAAGAGCGACTCGGCCGACTGGCAGCCGGATATCGAGCGGTTTCTGACCTTTCTCTGGGACATCGGTCTCGAAGTGGGCCACAGTGTGCGCTCGATCGACGACTGCCAGCGGGAGAGTCTCGCCGACATCAGCGTGGCCACCACCTTGTTCGAGGCGCGGCTGCTCGCCGGTCCCGAGTCCCTGTTCGCCGGCATGCGCCGCGCGCTGGCGCCGGACCGGCTCTGGTCCTCGCAGGACTTCTTCGAAGCCAAGGTCCGTGAACAGATCGAGCGTCATCATCGCTACTTCGACACGGCCTACAACCTCGAACCGAACGTGAAGGCGAGTCCGGGAGGCCTGCGCGACATTCAGACCATCGGCTGGGTGGCGAAACGCCACTTCGGTACCGACACCCTCGACGAGCTGGTGGCGCACGGCTTCCTCACCCGCGAGGAGCTGCGCAAGCTCAAGGCCGGCCAGTCGTTTCTTTGGAAGGTGCGCTTCGGGCTGCACGCCCTCACCGGGCGGCGCGAGGACCGGCTGCTGTTCGACTACCAGGTCAAGCTCGCGAAAATGTTCGGCTACGAGGATGCCAGCTTCACCTTGGCCGTCGAACAGCTGATGCAGAAGTACTATCGCACCGTCATGGACATCAGCCTGCTGAACGAAATGCTGCTGCAGCTTTTTCGCGAGGCCATCCTGACCCAGAGCGCGCCGCCGCTGGCCTTGAACGCGCGCTTCCAAATCCGCAACGACTATCTGGAAGTGACTCACCCGGAGGTTTTCGCGCGCTATCCCTCCGCGCTGCTGGAGCTGTTCGTGCTGCTGCAGCAGCACCCGGAGCTGCGCGGGGTGCGCGCCGAGACCATCCGTCTGATCGGCACGCACGTGGCGCTCATCGACGAGGGCTTCCGGCAGGATCCGCGCAACCACCGCCTGTTCATGGAGATTCTCTGCGCGCCGGTCGGCGTCACGCATGAACTGCGCCGCATGAATTTGTACGGGGTGCTCGGCCGCTACATCCCCTCGTTCGGCCGCATCGTGGGGCGCATGCAGTACGATCTGTTCCATGCCTACACCGTGGACGCGCACACGCTGTTCGTGGTGAGCAATCTGCGGCGCCTGGCCATGCCGAAGTTCAACAACGAGTTCCCGGCCTTGAGCCAGATCATGCAATCCCTGCCGCGCCAGGAAATCGCGTATCTCGCGGCCTTGTTTCACGACATCGCCAAGGGCCGCGGCGGCGACCATTCGGAATTGGGGGCGGTGGACGCCGAAGCGTTCTGCCTGGAGCAGGGACTTGGCCGCTACGAGGCGCGCCTGGTCGCGTGGCTGGTCAGGAACCACTTGATCCTGTCCATCACCGCGCAAAAGAAAGACATCAGCGATCCCGACATCATTCATGAGTTCGCGCGACGTGTCGGCGACCAGGCGCATCTGGATTATCTGTATGTATTGACCGTCGCGGACGTGCGCGGCACCAATCCGAAGCTGTGGAACGCCTGGAAGGCGCGGCTTTTCGAGGAGTTCTACGAGCGCACCAAACGCGCCCTGCGCCGCGGACTCGAAACTCCGGTCGACCAGGAGGAGCTGGTTCGCGAGACGCAGGAGCAGTCGCGCGCGCTCATCCCATCGGTCGCGCCGGAGCGGATTGCCGCGGTCTGGACCCAATGGACCGAAACATACTTCCTGCGTTTCACGCCGGAAGAAATCGCCTGGCACACCGCGCTGCTCGCCGAGCGGCATGCGCAGGACGACGCCCCGCTGGTCGCCATCCGGCAACTGGCGGATCAGGGCGGCACCGCGGTGCTGACGTATGCACCCCGCCGGCTGCGCAGCTTCGCGCGAACCACCGCGCTGCTCGATCAAATGGGGCTGAACGTCGTGTACGCGCGGCTGATCACCAGCGCCAACGGCTTCAGCTTGGAAACCTATGTGGTGCTCGAGGACAACGGCGCACTGATCACCGACGTCTCGCGCATTCGTGAAATCGAAACGGGGCTGTGGCGCAACCTGCGGCAACCCGAGGATTCGCCGGCGACGGTGACGCGCCGCGCCCCGCGGCAGGTGCGCATGTTCTCCACGCCGACCCAGGTCAACTTCAGCGTCGACGGCCGCAACGGCCGCACCATCCTAGAATTGATCGCCGCGGATCGCCCGGGGCTGCTGTCGGAGGTCGGAAAGGTGTTCCGCACCGAGCGTGTGGCCATCAACGGCGCCAAGATCATGACGGTGGGCGAACGCGCCGAGGACGTGTTCTACATCACCGATGCCGAGGGCCGCCTCCTCCAGGAAGAGGCGTGCCAGCGGGTACAAGAATCCCTGGTGCGGGCGCTCGACCGGCGCGACGCCTCCAGGAGCTGACTCAACGCCATTCCATCGAACGGGACAACATGCCTTACACCGAACTACAAGCGGCCATCGAGGCCGCCTTCGAATCGCGGGCGAGCATCACGCCGCACAATGTCGCTCCCGGCGCGCGGGCGGCGGTCGAGACCGCGCTCGGGCTGCTCGACGCCGGGACATTGCGCGTGGCTGAGAAGCAGGACGGCGCGTGGCGGGTCAACGAGTGGCTCAAGAAGGCGGTGCTCTTGTCGTTTCGGATCGCGGACAACGCGGCGATTCGGGCGGGCGCCATGAATTTCTACGACAAGGTGCCGTTGAAGTACGAGGGTTGGGACGCCGCACGATTCGGCGCCGGCGGCGTGCGCGTCGTGCCGCCGGCCACGGTGCGGCGCGGCGCCTTCGTCGCCCCGAACGTGGTGCTGATGCCAAGCTATGTCAACATCGGCGCCTACGTCGATTCGGGCACCATGGTCGATACCTGGGCCACGGTCGGCTCCTGCGCGCAAATCGGCAAGAACGTGCACCTCTCCGGCGGCGTCGGCATCGGCGGCGTGCTCGAGCCGCTGCAGGCCGCGCCCACCATCATCGAGGATGATTGCTTCATCGGCGCGCGCTCGGAAATCGTCGAGGGCGTCATCGTCGAATCGGGCGCGGTGGTCTCCATGGGAGTGTTCATCGGCCAGAGCACCCGCATATACGATCGTGAACGCGACGAGATCCTCTACGGGCGCGTGCCCGCCGGCGCCGTGGTGGTGCCGGGCACTCTGCCGGCGAAGAACGGCAAGTACGGCCTTGCCTGCGCGGTGATCGTCAAGCGCGTGGATGCGCAAACCCGCGCCAAGACCTCGCTGAACGAACTGCTGCGCAACACGGACTGAGGCGGTACCGTTCACCTCACAGCAAATCGAGCCGCTGGGTGATCCAACAGCGGTCCAGCGCGTCCCGAGTCGATGGCCTAGGATAAGGCGACATGCTTGGAGGCGGGAGCGCAATCGAAGCGGTGTTACCCTTAGTGGATACGTAATGGTCCAACGAGGGATCGAGTCGGATCGCTTCGGCTTCGTCTTTTACCAGCCACATGGCCACATCCGCGGCCCCCATCAGGGCGATGCCGCTCACGATGCCGCCCGGCCGCTCCAATGACGGGGAGAACGGCACGCGGACTACACATTCGCCCGGTGCGCAGGAATAAAGAGCCATGCCGAAGGGCTTCAGAAAGGCCGCTTCCGACAGCACCCGGGCCAATTCCTGTTGCGTGCACTTCACGGTGAGAATGGCGCCTGTCTGAGTACCCGCCTGTCGCGCCGGCCGGCGCTCAGCCGAATCGGCCGGTGATGTAGTCTTCCGTCAGTTTCTGCTGGGGGTTGGTGAAAATCAGATCGGTGGGCCCCACTTCGACCAGATCGCCCAGATGGAAATAGGCGGTACGCTGCGAGACCCGGGCCGCCTGCTGCATGTTGTGCGTCACGATGACAATGGCGTAGTTGGCACGCAGCTCATCGATCAAATCCTCGATCTTCGCGCTGGCGATCGGATCCAAGGCGGACGTCGGTTCGTCCATCAAGATGACCTCGGGATTGACCGCGATGGTGCGCGCAATGCACAGGCGCTGCTGCTGGCCGCCGGACAGGCTGGTTCCGGATGTGGACAGGCGATCCTTGACCTCTTCCCAAAGCCCGGCGCGCGCCAGACTGGAGTGAACCAACTCGTCCAAATCCGCCCTGCTCTTCGCCAGCCCATGAATGCGCGGTCCGTAGGCAACGTTGGCGTAGATCGAGTGCGGGAACGGCGTGGGCTTTTGGAAGACGATGCCCACCCGGGCGCGCAACTGCGCGACGTCCTGCCGTCGATCGTAGATATCGTTGCCGTCGAGCGTGATCACTCCGTCCACCCGCGCCGCGGCGATCGTGTCGTTCATGCGATTGAGGCAGCGCAGGAAGGTGGATTTGCCGCAGCCCGACGGTCCGATCATGGCGAGCACCTGGTTGCGGCCGATGTCGATGCTGACGTTTTTGACGGCGTGCTTGTCGCCGTAGTAAACGTTGACCCCGCGCGCCGCCATCACCGAATCGCCCAAGGGCTCGCAATTCGCAACAGCGCCGTCCAGGGCCAAGGCCGTGGTGGGACGATCGGTTGCGGTGGGCTCGAACATGGGGTCGGCTCAGCCGAAGCGCCCGGTGATGTAGTCGTCGGTGCGGCGGTCTTTCGGCGAGGTGAATATCTGGCTGGAAGGACCTATTTCCACGAGTTCACCCAGGAACATGAATCCAGTGACATTCGACACTCGGGCCGCCTGCTGCAAATTGTGCGTGACCATTACGATACAGTACTTTTCGCGCAGCGCCTGCAAGGTTTCTTCGACGCGCAGCGTGGAGATGGGGTCGAGCGCCGCCGTCGGCTCATCGAGCAGCAGGACTTCTGGCTGAACGGCGATGGCACGCGCGATGCAGAGCCTTTGTTGCTGTCCGCCGGACAGGCTGCGGCCGTCCGCGTGCATCTTGTCCTTGACCTCGTCCCAGATCGCCGCATCGCGCAGCGCGGATTCGACGCGCGTCTTGAGTTCGGCGCCACGGACTCCGCCGGCGAGCCGCAGGCCGAATGCCACGTTGTCGAACACCGACATGGGAAACGGAGTCGGCTTCTGGAACACCATGCCGACGCGATAGCGCAATTCTGCGACATCGACCGTCGCTCCCAGCACATCGCGGCCGCCGATCAGCACTTCGCCCTCGGCGCGCTGATGGGGGTATAGGCCGTACATTCTGTTAAGTACGCGCAACAGCGTCGATTTGCCGCATCCCGAGGGCCCGATGAAGGCGCTGATGGAGCGGTCGGCCAGCGACATGCTGATGTTGTGCAGCGACTGCACCGCGCCGTAGAAGAAATTCAACCCTCGAATTTCGATCTTCGGCGGACCTTGGGTCGGTGCCGGCTCGTCAGGCGGACGGGGCGGCACTCGCATCTTCAGATGCTTCGGCGGCTTGGTGGAGGGAATCATCGTCCGGTTCCCCGCTCGGCCTGAAGCAGCGCGAGCAGTACACGCGCGGAGATGCTCAACACCAATATGGTCACGGTGATGATCAAGGCGCCCGCCCACGCCAGTTCCTGCCATTCCTTGTAGGGACTCAACGCGAACTGGAATATCACCACCGGAAGATTGGCCATCGGGGCGTTGAGATTCGTGCTCCAGAACTGATTGTTGAGGGCGGTGAACAACAGCGGCGCCGTCTCGCCGCTGATGCGCGCGATCGCGAGCAGAAGCCCGGTGACGATGCCGCTGCGGGCCGCGGGATACAGCACGCTCAGGGTGGTGCGCCAGGGATAGGCGCCGAGCGCGGCCGAAGAATCCTTCATGCCGATGGGCACCAGATTGAGCATGTCCTCGGTGGTCCGCAAGGTCACCGGAATCGCCAGCATCGCGAGCGCGAGCGCTCCCGCGATGGCGGAGAAGTGCCCCATGCGCACCACCACGACTTCATAGACGAACAGGCCGACGATGATGGACGGCGCGCTCAGCAGCACGTCGTTGATGAATCGTATGACGGTGCTGAGACGCGAATTGCGCCCGTACTCGGACAGGTAAGTACCCGCCAGCACGCCGATGGGCGAGCCGATGAGAATGCCGAGCAAGGTCATTACCCCGCTGCCGTACAGCGCGTTGAGCAATCCGCCCGCGCTGCCCGGCGGCGGCGTCATCTGCGTGAACAGGTGCCCGGACATGCCCGCAATGCCATGCGACAGCAGGGTCCAGAGGATGGCGGCCAGGCATGCGAGGCCGATCATGGTGGCAACCAGCGACAGCAGCAAAAAGACGCCGTTCTTGATCTTTCGCAGCAACCGCCGGCTCATATGCCGGCGACCCCACGCCGCTCCAGCCTGCGCAGCATCGCCTGTGCCGCCGCAATCACCGTGAAGGTAATGAGGAACAACAGCAACCCCAGCGCGATGAGGGATGAAGTGTAAAGGTCGCCCACCGCCTCGGTGAACTCGTTGGCGATGGCGGAGGATATCGTGGTGCCCGGCGCCAACAACGAAGAACTGATGCGGTGCGCATTGCCGATGACGAAGGTCACGGCCATGGTCTCGCCGAGCGCCCGGCCTAACCCCAGCATGATGCCGCCGACGATGCCCACCCGTGAATGCGGCACGACCACGTTCCACATGACCTCCCAGGTCGTCGCGCCGAGGCCGTAGCCGGACTCCTTGAGCATGGCCGGAACGGTGTCGAAGACATCGCGCATGGTCGCCGCGATGAACGGCAGGACCATGATGGCGAGGACCACGCCGGCCGTCAGAATGCCGATACCGTAGGGCGGACCTTTGAACAGATTGCCGATGAGAGGCGCGTGCCCCAGATGTTCGATCAGCCAGGGCTGCACGTACCGCTGCAGCACGGGCGCCAGCACGAACAGGCCCCAGATGCCGAAGATGATGCTGGGCACCGCGGCGAGCAACTCGACGGCGACGCCGATGGGCCGTTTCAACAGCGGCGGGCAGAGTTCGGTCAGGAACAGTGCGATGCCGAACCCCGCCGGCACCGCCAGCAGCATCGCGATCGCGGAAGTGACCACGGTGCCGTAAATCGGCGCGAGTGCGCCGAATTGATCGGTCACGGGATTCCAGACCTCCCGCAGAACGAAGGAGAAGCCGAAATGATCCAGCGCCGGCCACGCGCCACGCCCGAGCGAGACCGCCACGCCGCCGAGAATCAACAGCACCAGGATCGCGGCAGTCAGCGTGGCCGAGCGGAAGATTCTCTCGTAAATCAGCTGCTTTGCGGCGTGCCTCGGATCGATGATCGCCACGGTGTGAGTTTCGCTCCCGCTATTTTCCGCTCCATACCGGATGACCACCCGTCGTGATTTCCGAGGTCCAGGTCTTCTTCACCTGGGCAATCAACGGCGCGGGCAAGGGCACGTAATCGAGCGCGGCCGCCATGGTAGCGCCATCCTTGTACGCCCAGGCAAAGAACTTCAGCGCCTCTCTGACCGCGGCCGCATCGTCCGGCTGTTTGTAGACCAAAATGAAGCTCGCGCCGGTAATCGGCCAGCTCTTGGCGCCCGCCTGGTCGGTCAGGATCAAATAGTAGCTATCCGACTTGGCCCAGTCCGCGTTGGCGGCGGCGGCCTGAAAGGATTCGGAATTCGGCGCCACCACGGCTCCGGCCTTGTTGGTGAGCAGGATGTAGGCCATCTTGTTCTGCTTGGCATAGGCGTATTCCACGTAGCCGATGGCACCGTCGGTCTGGGTGGTCATGTTGGCCACCCCCTCGTTGCCCTTGGCCCCGATGCCGATCGGCCACTGCACCGAGGTATTCGCGCCGATGCTGGACATGAACTTGGGACTGACTTTGGACAGGTACTCGGAGAACAGGAAATTCGTGCCCGAACCGTCCGACCGATAGACGGGGGCGATCGCCGTGCTCGGCAACGCCAGTTTCGGGTTCAGGCTCTTGATTTTCGGATCGTTCCACTGGGTGATGTCGCCCATATAAATGCTGGCGACCGTCGGGCCGTCCAAGTGCAATTGCCCGCCGGCGATTCCCTTGACGTTCACCACCGGCACCACACCGCCGATGATCATGGGAAATTGCAGCAGACCTGCGGCCTTCAGATCCTCGGGCTTCAAGGGCATGTCCGAGGCACCGAAGGTCACGGTTTTCGCCTTGATCTGCTTGATGCCGCCCCCCGACCCAATGGACTGGTAGTTGAGGCCGACCCCCGTCAGAGTCTTGTAGGCATCCGCCCATTTGGCGTAGATCGGATAGGGAAAGGTGGCGCCGGCTCCGGAGATATCGGCCGCCGCCGCGCTCAAGGTGAGCCCCATGCTGGCAACCAGGATCAACAGCCGCTTCTTTGCATTTAATAATCGCATGATTGCTCCGGGGTGGACTAATAGTGGCCCGGTCAGCTCGGCAGCCGGGCCTGACATTGTCGGCAGGAAATATGACTGTTTTGTGACAGTGAAATGCGGCGGTATTGTTGCACCGCCGCATAACCCCTGGCTAGAAGGCGTAGCGCATGCCCACGGTCGGAGCAACGTTGTTGTTGTAGTAATAGGGGACGCCGGGCCCGTGAGGAATGGCGATGGCCAGGCCGCCGCTGACGTTGGAATACGTAATGCCGGCATAGGCGTCGAAACGCTTGGTGAAGTGATGGTCCGTATAGAGCGAAACCTCGTTGAGATTGCCCGCGCAGGAACTGCGGAAACCGGCGGCGGCCGAGCAGGTCGATGGAATGCGGAAATCGTTCTGCTGTTCATGATAGTAGGACAAAGTGACGTCGGTTTTGTTGTCGACAGCGTATTTCACGCCCGTCCACCAGACCTGCACGATCTTGGGAGAATCAAGATTGTTGTCCTCGACCCCGCTCAGGAGATAACCGCCCTGGGCGCTGGCGCCAATGCCCAAGGGGTTCGCGGGGTTGACCTGCCGGATGTGCTCGTAGCCACCAAAGAACTTGAAAGGGTTCCAGGTATATTTGGCGGTGATCATCACGGCGGTGTTGTCGGTCACGATGCCATATTCGGTGTTGGTCACGCCGATCAGATTGGCGCCGTTGATGGGGTTCATATTGATGCTGTCGAGGGTCGACTGATATGGCTGTGTCGGACTCTCAGGCCCCAGCAGAGGGTTGACGACGCTGATCGCCTGGTTGACTTGTTGGAAGACGACATCTGCGGAGAACTTGTCGTAGGTTCCGCCGAGGTCGAATCCATAGGCGGAGTTATGCGACGCCGCGGGCGTGCAGGTGGCGGCAGTCCAGGCGGCGGAGGCGGAGTAGCAGCCGCCCTGACCGTCGGTGAATTTATACATCGCACCGAAATGGGCCGGGCCGAGGTTAAGGCGATATTTCACGGCCTGGTCCCAGCGGGTGTCCTGGGTATCGCCGCCACCGGCCGTCAGGCCGTTATAGCCGATGAACGAAAAGGAGTAGGCGCCGACGGCCGGATCGTAAGCGAGCACCGCATCGGTACCGAGCGCGCGCTGACGACCAAAGGTCAGCGTGCCGAATTGCTCGGACGACACCCCGCCGTAGAATTCGTCATTGATGGTTTGGCCGGCGCGCGCGCCGTCACCGACGTACGAATAGCTGCTCCGGGGGAGGCCGGCGTTGATGGTGTTGGTG
>JBARBX010000555.1:0-2982 GCA_049793535.1 Steroidobacteraceae bacterium
TTAAATGGACAGAGTCTTATTCGGCGACAACCAGTTCTTCGGCGTGAATCACATGTCGGAGGAGAAGGCGCGCGCGCAGGCCATGCGCTTCCAGGAGGGCCGCGCCATCATCCAGGTGCTCGAGGACGCCTACGCCGAGGGTGTCAAGGCCTTCATGTGTACGACACATGAGCGCATGACCGAGATTTGCGATTTCTTCCGCGCCAATCGCGACAAGTACCCCGACTATGTGTTCTATCCCTGCATGCCGTATGCGCACAAATACGCCAATGCGGCGGCGGAGCTCGGCATGCTCGGTGCCGTGCGCAGCTTCCTGCCCGAGGAGAACAAGCTGGGAGCGCTGCTGCGCGGCGGCATGTCCCTGGCGCGGCAGGACGTCGAGGGCCTGGCGACGCTGCTGATCGACGCGGAGATGAAAATGTTTGCCGGGCTCAACACGCCGGTGATCTTCCTGCAGAACGTCGCCACCGACTTCCTCTTAGGGCTGGGGTTCGACGAGGCGTTCAAAATCTTCGCCAATTGGGTGCGCGAGCGCTATCACGCGGAGCCCGCGTTCATAACGATGAACGCTCCGCTGCTGCAGAGGCGGCTGGAGAGCGCCGGCATCGAGAATCCGATCATCTGCGCCAACATCAACAAGATCGGCTTTCGAATGTGCGGCGGCATGCAGGCCTACGAGGACCTGATCGCCGCGCGCCGCTGCCGGTTGGTCGCGATGTCGGTGTTCGCGAGCGGTGCGCTGCCGCCGCGGGAGGCCCTGGAATACGTCTGCAAATTTCCGCAGATCGAGTCGATCGTGTTCGGCGCATCGAGCCGCCGCAACATTGCGCAGACCAAGCAACTGATCGACGAATTGACGCACCGCTAGCCCGGTTGCCGGGCCGAGGGCCGCGCCGCTATGTCTAAAGCGGATCTTGGTGTTATGGATCGAAAGGTGAGGCTGCTGAACGTCGACGTCGACGACATCACCATGGAGGAGTTGGTCGAGAATTTCCGCGAGGGAGTCATGCTGACGCTGCACGTCGACTCCATCATGAAACTGCAGAAGGATCGGGATTACTACGATCTGCTGCCGAAGTTCGACGTGGTTACCTGCGACAGCCAGATCCTGGTCGTCGCCGCGCGGCTGCTCGGCACGCCGCTGAAGGAGCGGGTCTCGGGCTCGGACTACTTTCCGCGTTTCTACACGCGGTACAAGAACGATCCGTCGGTGACGGTGTTCATATGCGGCGGGAGCCCGGGGATCCCGGAGATTGCGCGCCGCAACGTGAATGCGAAGGTGGGCCGCGAAATGGTGGTCGGCACCATCGCTCCGTCACGCGACTACGACCGGGACCCCGAGGAAATCGAGCAGATCATCGCCAATATCAACGCCTCCGGAGCCAGCGTGCTGATGGTGGGCTTGGGCGGCGGGCGCCAGGAGAAATTCATCTTCAAGTACCGCGACCGCCTGCCGAGCATCAAGCTGTTCCTGCCGCTCGGCGGCACCATCGATTACGAGGCGGAGAGCCTCAGGCGGCCCCCGGCCTGGGTCACCAATGCGGGTCTCGAGTGGCTGTACCGGGTGCTGCGAGAGCCTCGGCAGCGCTGGCGCCGCTACGTCCTGCATCAGCCGCCGTTCCTGTACCTGTTCGCGCGGCAGCGGCTGGGGATGTATAAGGATCCCTTCGCGGACGGACAAAGCGGCAAGGCGTGAGCCGTTGCCCGCCGGAGGGTCAATTGAGGAGAGCTAGCTATCGGTAGGGTGCCTGGCCGGGGGATCCCGCAGCGGCGGGAACGCCCCTCGATACTCACGGCGCTCATGATCTGGGTGCTGATCGTCATCATGATCGTCCCGGACGGCCTCTACTACGGGACGGCCGGGAGCATGCCCACCGAAGGCAGCACGACCAGCCGATGATATGGTTGTCGCTGTTGGCCTTTGGCGTCGTGGTGCCGCTGTCGCGCTCGGCCATGGCATTGAAGCTGTTCAAGCAGATCAATCCATTCCTCCTCCTGTTCGTGGCACTGGCCGCGGCCAGCATGCTGTGGTCCATCGACCCGGGGGTCACGCTTCGCCGCCGGGTGCGCGTGTTGACGATGGTGCTCGATTCCGTCGCCTTCGCACTGGTGACCTGGCAAACGACCCGCTTTCAAAGCGTCCTGCGGCCCATTCTCACGCTCATGCTGATGGCCTCGATCATCTTCGTGATCGCGGCGCCGGATCTGGCCATCGAGCAGAACGACATCTCGACGCTGATCGGCGCCTGGCATGGGTTGGCCACGCAGAAGAATGGGCTGGGGTCGCTCGCGGCCATTGCGCTCATCCTCTGGCTGCACGCGCTGCTCGGCAAGGAGAAGCCGTGGTGGCTGGCCGGGGCGGGGGCCGCCATCTCCCTCACCTGCCTGTTCGGATCGCGCAGCTCGAGTTCCATCATGGGCGCGGCGTTCGCTTGTCCGTTGATGCTTGTGATGCTGCGCCCGCCGGCGGGTCTGCGCCGCTACCTGCCCTACATGGTCGTCGCGTTCGTAGCCATCCTGCTGGTGTACTCGCTGGCGGTGCTCAATCTTCTGCCCGGCTCGAGCGTGCTTTTGTCGCCGATCACCACGCTCACCGGCAAGGACCTGACCTTCAGCGGGCGCACGGCGATCTGGGAGATCCTGCGCGAGCATATGGCCTTGAGTCCCTATGTCGGCTCCGGCTACGGCGCCTACTGGGTGCTGCTGCCCTGGTCGCCGTCGATGATTATGAAGAGCCGTCTTTACTTCTATCCCACGGAAGGCCACAACGGCTATCTCGACGTCATGAACGATCTGGGGTACTTGGGCGCGATCTGTCTGCTGGGCTACCTCGTGGCGTATCTGCGCCAGGGATTGCGGCTGCTTGCGGCGGTGCGTCCCCAGGGTATTCTCTACCTCACGCTGCTGTTCGAGCAGTTGGTCGCCAATCTGACGGAGTCGCGCTGGTTCAACGTGCTCTCGTGCGAATTCACCATCATGACC
>JBARBX010000556.1:0-2155 GCA_049793535.1 Steroidobacteraceae bacterium
CGGTGACGTCGTCCTCTTCTTCGCTGACAGATCGATCCCATATCGCCGCGAGGCCAAATACCGACCGGCCCGGCAAAGTAATGAAAAAGGGTTGCCGATACCTCGCATTGGTCAGTTGCCACACATAGAAGCCGGCGATGGGCAGAATGCAACGTTGACTGTTCAACCATGGCGCCCGAAACATGGGCGAGTCTTGGATTTCGCTGAGTTCTACGAGAACGGGCGGAGAACCGGCCGGGCGACCTTCCGCCCACGACGGAATGAAGCCCCAGCGCATCATGACTGCTTCGGACTGCCCATCGTGCCAGCGGATTGCCGGCACGTACTGCTGCGGCGAGACGTTGAATCGGGATGTGAATTTCCACCACGCTCGCGCCGGCAGAAATTCCCGCTCCGCGGCGGCCTGGTCGGAAAGCACGTAGCGCTCACACATTGTCAGAGACTACTTCAGGGTCCACCACAAAAAATGTGACGGAACCTCCGACTTGGGGGAATACAATCATTGCATGCTGCTGACCGCCCATGCTTCGACCCCCAACGACGCCGTGCGCAGCCTCGGTGTAAAGCTGTGGGCGGAGGCACCCGGCATTCTTGTGTTCCAGTATTCGTTGGAAGCGGACATGTCCCGCGTACGCATTCCCGCGTCCGGCTCGGGTGGACGGGCCGACATCCTGTGGCAGCACACGTGCTTCGAGGCATTCGTCGCACCGACGGTCGGACCCGGCTACTACGAATTCAATTTTTCGCCTTCGCTCGACTGGGCGGTTTACCGTTTCAGCGCCTACCGCGACGGCATGTCGCCGGCCGAGGTCGGGCGTGCTCCGGAGATCTCAGTGCGCCGGCACGACGATGTTCTGGAGCTCCAATCGGCTGTGCGCTTAGGGCATATACTGGAGTTGCGTGACGCCCGTGAACTGCGGATCGCTCTGGCCGCGGTTGTCGAGGACGAGAACGGCGGACTTTCGTACTGGGGCCTGCGGCACGCGCCCGGCAAACCCGATTTCCATCACCCCAGCGGATTCGCGCTGGAAGTTGCCTGTCTATGAGGTTCGGCATCGATCGACTGCTCGAAGAGCCCGAGCTGCGCAAGCCGCTGGCTGGGCGGCGCGTGGCTCTGTTGGCGCATCCCGCCTCCGTAACACGCAACCTGGTCCACTCCCTCGACGCGCTGGCGGCGGTGGGCGACGTCGCCTTGAGCGCAGCGTTCGGCCCTCAGCACGGGCTGCGGGGGGACAAGCAGGACAACATGGTCGAGTCGCAGGACTACACCGACCCCGTGCACGGCATACCGGTCTTCAGCCTTTACGGTGAGGTGCGACGGCCCACACCGAAAATGATGGATAGCTTCGACGTTCTTCTCGTGGATCTTCAGGACGTTGGCTGCCGAATCTACACCTTCGTCACCACGCTGCGCTATGTGCTCGAGGCGGCTGCGAAGCAGCACAAAGCCGTGTGGATTCTGGATCGCCCGAACCCCGTGGGCCGGCCCGTGGAAGGGCTGATGCTCAAGCCAGGCTGCGAAAGTTTTGTCGGTGCCGGTGCGATGCCGATGCGTCACGGCCTGACACTCGGAGAGCTGGCGCGATGGTTCGTGGGGACTCTCCAGCTCGATGTCGACTACAGCGTCGTGCCGATGCAGGGTTGGCAGCCGAACGCCGCGCCGGGATATGGATGGCCGCTCGGAGAGCGCACCTGGGTCAACCCGAGTCCCAACGCTCCCAATCTCTGGATGGCGCGTTGCTATCCGGGTTCAGTGATGCTCGAAGCCACGACCTTGTCAGAAGGTCGTGGGACGACCAGGCCGCTGGAGCTGCTCGGCGCGCCGGATCTTGACGTGCGGGCGTTGTTGGCGGAGATGGGGTCGCTGGCCGCGCCCTGGATGAGCGGCTGTCAGCTCCGGCCCTGCTGGTTCGAGCCCACCTTTCATAAGCATGCGGGCAAGCTCTGCGCGGGTGTCCAGGTGCATGTGGAAGACGCTGCGCACTATGACCACAACGGATTCAGGCCTTGGCGATTGTTCGCACTGGCCTTCAAAGCGCTGCGTCGACTGCGGCCGGATTACGAGATCTGGCGCGACTTTGCCTACGAGTACGAGAAGAACCGGCCCGCGATCGACGTGATCAACGGCAGCGATCTGCTGCGCCACTGGGTGGAC
>JBARBX010000557.1:0-5115 GCA_049793535.1 Steroidobacteraceae bacterium
CGCGAATTGAGCGCATCCGGATTGCCCGCCACCGTGGTGGTGGACTGCAGCCACGGCAATTCCAACAAGGACCCCGGATTGCAGCCCCTGGTGGCGGAGAACTGTGTCGCGCAAATAGCCGACGGCAACCGTTCCATCGTCGGCCTCATGCTCGAGAGTCACCTGAAGGCGGGCAGCCAGTCCATACCGAAGGACCTGAGCAAGCTCGAGTACGGTCTGTCCATCACCGATCCGTGCATCGACTGGCAGACCACCGAGAGCCTGCTGCTCAAGCTGCACCGGTCCTTGCAAAACGTGCGGCGCTGAGCCGGGCGGGAATCTAATTCCAATCGGCGGTGGGGATCCCCAAGCGTGCCGCGAGGCTCCGGGCGCCGGCATTGCCGTTCACCAGCAGGGCTCTGTCGGCCTGGCGCATATGATCCAGGTCCGAGGCGCTGTTGCCGTAGGCGACGATGGGCAGTGCGGGGTATTGGGTGCGCAGCCATTCCAGGCAGCGCAGCTTTTCCGGGCCCCGCCGATTCGCGCTGTGGAGCGTCCCGTCGAGCCGCTCAGCGCGCCATTCCAGCTCCGTGCACACGGTGCGCTCGAACCCCAACTCGCGCCCGATGCGCGGGACGTAGAGATCCGGGCTCGCGGACAGCAAGACTAGATGATCGCCGGCCGCACGATGGGTTTCGAGCACGGCGAGCGCGGCGGGTCTCAATCGACGGCGGCGCGCCAGGGTGGTCACGAAGGACTCCGCGCAGGCGTCGATGACGGCGCGGCTCTCGCCGCGCATGATCATGCGAATCAGGCGTGACTTGAGCCGCCCACGATCTCGGTCTGCGGCAGCGTACTGGATCGCCGCGAACGGCAGGCGCCACAGTCCCAAGCAGCGGCGTGGGTGGCACCGCAGAAAGCTTGCCAGGAACTGCATCAGCGTATCGTGGAAGGTCAGGGTGCCATCGAGATCGAACACGGCCACCCAGCGGCGCGGGGGAGTGGTTCCTGGGGTTGACATGGGTGCAATATGTATTAATTAACAGTAGGTTAAACCAATTATCTCGAAATATTATCACAGAGGTTCCCGCGTTTGCTATTCTGCGCGCCTGTGCGTGCATGCGAGGGAGTTTCACTCATGAGTCCATCGGTAGCCATCGTGGGGGCGGGCGCCATCGGTTCGTGGATTGCCGATGCCCTCGATCGCGCCGGATGGGCCGTGGCGCTGCTTGCGCGCGGTTCGACGCTGGCCGCGCTGCATGACGACGGCCTCACGGTCGAACGAGCCGGAGACATTCGGTGCAGCCGGCCGCGGGCCGGATCTGCAGCGGAGCTCGGTGCGCATGACTATGTGTTTCTCACCGTGAAGGCGCAGGTCCTGCCCGGCCTCGCGCCGTCCTTGGGCGCCCTCATCGGTCCCGCCACGGTCGTCGTGAGCGGCACCAACGGCATCCCCTGGTGGTACTTTCAGGATTTCGGAGGGGTGCTGGCGAATCAGCCGCTGCGGTCGGTCGATCCGCAGCGATCGCAGGAACGGGCGTTTCCGCGGCAACGTACCTTGGGATCCGTGGTGCACGCCTCGGCACGGATGCTGGCGCCGGCTCACGCGCAGGTGGTGGCCGCCGATCGATTGCTGCTGGGCGAACCCGGCGGTGAACTGACGAGTCGCCTCGAGGAACTGGTCGGGGGATTGCAGGACGGCGGCATCAACACGGAAGCGTCGCGGCACATCCGCCGCGATGTATGGGCCAAGCTGTGGGGCAATATGAACATGAATCCCTTGAGCGCGCTGACGCGCTCCGGCACATCGAAGATGCTCGGTTCGCCGGACGTCCGGGAGCTGTGCGTGCACATGATGGAGGAGATGGAGGCCTGCGGGCGGCATCTGGGTCTCGAGATGAGCATGAGGCCGACGGAGCGCATCGCCGTGACCCAGCGCCTGGGCGACTTCAGGCCCTCGATGCTCGCCGACCTCGAAGCCGGACGCCCGCTCGAGCTCGATCCCCAGTTAGGCGCGGTGGTCGAGATCGCGCAGCGCCTGGAAGTGCCGGCGCCTTTCATGCGCTCGGTTCTCGCCTTGACCCGGCTGATCAACCCCGCCGAATGACCGGGAACAATTCCATTAGAATGCGCCATTGCCCGGAGGAGACCGTATGCGAGACAGGATCGAATTGCCCCACACCCGAGAAGCGCGCAGGGCGCGGGGCCTCCGATTTGGGCGGATACGGGCGACGTGCCTTTGCGCCGGCGTAGCCGCGATCGGCGCGCTCATGCCCGCGGCCTCCATGGCGCAGCAGAGCCCGTCGGCCGTGGCCGGGTTCAGCCACGCGAAGTCTCTGGGCGGAATCGACGAGTACACGCTCGACAGCAACGGCCTCACCGTGCTGCTGGTGCCCGACCACTCCGCGCCGGTGGTGACGTTCCAGGTCACCTATCGGGTGGGCTCGCGCAACGAGGTGACGGGCACCACCGGAGCGACGCACATTCTCGAGCACCTGATGTTCAAGGGTAGCGAGAGTTTCAATGACCCCAAGGGCAACAGCATCAAGGAGTTCCTCGAGCGCGTGGGCGGTCAGTTCAATGCCAGCACCTCCTTCGACCGCACCAACTACTTTGCGACCATCGGCCGCGAAAGCCTGGAGGGGTATGTCGCCATCGAGGCGGACCGCATGCGGCATTTATGGCTGCACGAGTCCGACCGGCAGTCCGAAATGACGGTGGTGCGCAACGAATACGAACGCGGCAAGAACGATCCTGACAATGTCCTGCTGGAGGAGGTGACGGCCGCGGCCTACGTGGCATTGCCGTACCACCATCCCACGATCGGCTGGAAGAGCGACATCGAGCACGTTCCCATTGCCAAACTGCGCGAGTTCTACGACACATTCTATTGGCCGAACAACGCGACGGTGACAGTGATCGGCGACATCGAGCCGGCCGCCGCATTGAACCTGGTCAAGAAATACTACGGGGTGTATCCGCATTCGCCCGCGCCGATTCCCGCGATCTACACGGAGGAGCCGCCGCAAAGCGGGGAACGCCGGGTTATCGTCAGGCGGCCGGGTGAACTCGGCACCGTGATCATCGCGCACAAGGTGCCGAACGGCAGGGATGCGGATCAGCCGGCGCTCGACGTGCTCGACGCCATATTGAGTTCGGGTAAGAACGCACGGCTGTACCGCGCGCTCGTCGATCAAGGATTGGCGCTGAACGCCGGCGCCGGAACGGACCTGCACCGCGATCTGTCGCTGCACACGGTGTACGCGGTGCTCGCGCCCGGCGCGGCGCATGCCCAGGTCGAGAAGGCCCTGCTGGCGGAGATCGCCAAGATCAAGGCGGACGGTGTGACGGCGGCCGAGGTGGAGCGCGTGAAACAGCAGTACATCGCGGCCGATGCGTACAAGCGCGACGGCACAGCCGCGGTGGCCGGGGAGATCAACGAGTGGATCGCCGTCGGGGATTGGACCCTGTATGTGACCTTCTCGCAAAAGGTGCAGCAAGTGACGGCCGCCGACGTGCAGCGCGTGGCCAGGAAGTATCTCAACGAAGATCAGAGCACGACGGGCTGGTTCATTCCGGTGCCGCCGGCGGAGAAAGGCTCGTGATGCGACCCTGGGCTTTGAGTGTATTGTTCTTGGTGAGCGCCGCCGCGGCGGCCAATGTGGCCGACCACAGCAGCCGCTCGCAGGTCGCGGGCATCGACCTGGTCACCTACCGGACCGACGTGAAGGACGTGGTCGTCATTCTGGGGTCGTTGCCCGCGGGCGATGCGATGGCCGAGCCCGGCAATATCGCCATTCCCACTCTCACGGGAATGATGCTCGACCGCGGCACGACCAGCCTCGACAAATTTGCGATCGCCGAACAGCTGGACAACGTGGGCGCCGAAATCGCCTTCAGCGTGGGCACGCAATCCGTGGAAGTTCGGGCCAAATGCCTCAAGAAGGATCTGCCGCTCATCGTCGGGCTGATCGCCGCTGAGCTGCGCACGCCGGCGCTGCAATTGCAGGAGTTGAACAAGGCGAAGCAGCAATTCATCGGCGCACTGGAAGCGTCGGCGCAGAACACCGAAGCGCGCGCGCAAGAGGCCTTCGACCGCGCCATATTTCCCGCGGGCCACCCGAACCGGCCGCACACCACGGCTGAGTTCGAGGCCGCGGCGAAGTCCGCAACTCTCGACGAGATCAAGGCTTTTCACGCCAAGTACTACGGTCCGGCGCACCTGACGCTGGTGGTGGTCGGCGACGTGGCGGCGCCCGAGACCGAGGCCGAGGTGCGCAAGGCGTTCTCAGGCTGGACCGGCGGCCAGGATTACGTGCGTCCCGCCTCGGCGGCGGTGCTGTCTGCGGCGCACGAAGTGGCGGTTCCCCTGGCCGACAAGCCGAGCGTGTCGGTGATCCTCGGTCAGCCGACGGGAATGCGCTACAAGGACGCGGACGCATTGCCCCTGCGCGTCGGGACGGCGATTCTCGGCAGCGGTTTCACCGGACGGCTGATGGGCATCGTGCGCGACCGCGAAGGGCTGACCTACAGCATTTCGGCGGCGGTCTCCGAAGACAGCATCATCGACGGCCGCTGGGACATCTCGGCGAGTTTCGCGCCGGCGCTGCTGGCGAAGGGACTGGCATCGACGCGACGCGAGCTCGAGAAGTGGTGGAGGGACGGCGTCACCGACCAGGAATTGGCTGCGCGCAAGCAGGGCCTGGTGGGCAGCTACCGCGTCGGGCTATCTACCACCGCAGGCCTTGCGAATGCCATTTTGACGGATCTTCAGCGCGGCTACGACGTCAGCCGGCTGGAGGAACTCCCGGACGCCATCAACGCCATCACCCGCGACCAGGTCAACTCCGCCATCAAGAAGCATCTCAATCCCGGCCGGATGGTGCTCATCGAGGCGGGGAGCATCCCGGCCGCCGGGCAGGGGACGGAAGCCCACCCTTAGGAGCGCGCTTAGGTATCCACCTAGAACCGGGCGGTGAGCGCGATCGGATCGTTGCCGCGATACAGTTTGACGGGCACTGCGGAATTCGGCGCGCAGGCGGCGACCGCGGCCTCGAGCTCGGCGGGCTGTTTGACAGGATGTCCGTCAACCTCGTAGAGGATGTCCCCGACGATGATGCCGGATTTCTGCGCGAC
>JBARBX010000558.1:0-5654 GCA_049793535.1 Steroidobacteraceae bacterium
CGGGTGCGCCCGCCCGCACCGCGCTCCATCGAGATTCGCGGCGCCCGCGAGCACAATCTCAAACACATCGACGTCGCCCTGGGTCTCAACCGGTTCACCGTAATCACCGGCGTCTCCGGCAGCGGCAAGAGCACCTTGGCCTTCGACATCCTGTTCGCCGAAGGCCAGAGGCGCTACCTGGAGTCCTTGAACGCCTACGCGCGGCAGTTCGTACAACCCGCATCGCGCCCGGACGTGGACGCCATCTTCGGCATACCGCCCACCGTCGCGATCGAGCAGCGCACCAGCCGCGGCGGACACAAGAGCACCGTCGCGACGCTCACCGAGATTTATCATTTTCTGCGCCTGCTCTACGTAAAGCTGGGCGTTCAGCACTGCCCGGTCTGCGAAGCGCGCATCGAGCCTCAATCCGCGGATGCCATCGCCGCGCGGCTGCTCAAGGATTATCGCGGCAAGAGCATCACCCTCCTGGCGCCGCTGATCGTGGCGCGCAAGGGTTTGTACACGGCGCTCGCGAAGTGGGCGCGCGGCAAGGGCTTCGCGCAGCTACGGGTCGACGGGACCTTGCTGCCCACGGCGAAGTGGCCGCGGCTGGATCGATTCACGGAGCACAACATCGAATTGCCGGTGGCCACGCTCACTGTCGGCGCGGCGCGCGAGACTGAGCTTCGCCAGGCTCTGGATCTCTGCCTGGAGCATGGCCGCGGCGTGGTGCACCTCGACGGTCCACAGATTGCCGCCGGCGTGTTCTCGACCAAGCGGGCCTGCCCCAACTGCGGCACGGGCTTTCCCGAGCTCGACCCCCGGCTGTTCTCATTCAACTCGAAGCATGGCTGGTGCAAGGGCTGTTTCGGTACCGGACTTCAAATCGAGCAATTCGATGCCGAACAAAGCGGCGAGGAATCCGCGTGGCGGGAACACGATCACCTCCCCTGTCCCGACTGCGAAGGCCGGCGCCTGAATCCCGTGGCGCTGCACGTCCTGTTTCGCGGTGAATCGATCGCCGCGCTCACAAATCTGGCGGTGCAGGAATTTTCGGCCGGCCTGCGGCGGTTCGACCTCACGGGCCGGGAACGCGACATCGGGCGCGATTTGCTGGCGGAGCTCGAGGCTCGGACGCGTTTTCTCTGCGACGTGGGCTTGGGCTATCTGCAGTTGAATCGCGCGGCGCCCACGCTCTCGGGCGGCGAGGCGCAGCGCATTCGCTTGGCGGCGCAGCTCGGGTCGAACTTGCAGGGCGTATGCTACGTTCTGGACGAACCCACCATCGGGCTGCACCCGCGCGACAATGTCGCACTGCTCGATACGCTGGATCGACTGCGCGGCAAGGGCAATACGCTGATCGTGGTCGAACACGACGAGGATACGATCCGCCGCGCCGACCATGTGATCGATTTGGGCCCGGGCGCGGGCACCCGCGGCGGCTGGTTGGTGGCGCAGGGAACCGCCGCCGAGCTTGCAGGCCTCGGCAACTCCGTGACCGGACGCTGCCTCGCGGCGCCGCTGCGGCATTCGAGCTCGAGCCGCAGGCCCGTCGATCGCGATACGCCCGCCATCGATATCCGTGGAGCGGTGCTGCACAATCTTCGCAATGTCGTGGCGCGCATTCCGCTCGGCCGGTTGACTGTGGTGACCGGCGTCTCGGGTTCCGGCAAGTCGACCCTCGCGCGCGACGTGCTTCTGGCCAATCTGCGGCAGCTCCTGTCGCGATCGAATCGGCCGCCCGACGGATGCGATTCCATCGCCGGCTGGCAGTCGATCAGCCGCGTGCTCGAGGTTGATCAGACGCCCATCGGCAAGACTCCGCGCTCCTGCCCGGCGACCTATATCGGTTTCTGGGACTCCATCCGGCGGCTATATGCGGATGTCACCGAAGCCCGCATGCGCGGCTTTACGGCCAGCCGCTTTTCCTTCAATACCACCGGCGGCCGCTGCGAGGCCTGCGAGGGCCAGGGGATGCAGCGCATCGAGATGAGCTTTCTGCCCGACGTCCAGGTGCTGTGCGACGTCTGCGGCGGACGGCGCTTCAATCCCGACACGTTGGGCGTTTTGTTCAAGGGCAAAAGCATCGGCGAGACGCTGGCAATGAATGTCGAGGATGCGTTGGAGTTCTTCGCGGCCCAGCCGAACGTACACCACCCGCTCGCCTTGCTGGCCGATGTCGGCCTCGGCTACTTGAGCCTCGGTCAGCCCAGCCCCACGTTGTCCGGCGGCGAAAGCCAACGAATCAAGCTCGTCACCGAACTTGCGAAAGTGCGCACCGATGCACTCGGCGTCGACACGGCGCGGCGCGAGCGCCAGCATACGCTGTACGTACTCGATGAACCGACGGTCGGTCTGCACATGGCCGATGTCGAAAAGCTGGTGCGCGTCCTGCATCGCCTGATCGACTCGGGCAACACCGTGGTCGTGATCGAGCACAACCTGGATGTCATGGCGGAAGCGGATTGGATCGTCGACCTGGGGCCGGAGGGCGGCTCGGGCGGCGGCCGCATCGTCGCACAAGGCGTGCCCGAAGCCATCGCACGCAGGCCGGGTAAGAGTCACACCGCCAAAATCCTGGGCGGGTTCCTCGCGGAGCGCGGTATTACATAATCCGGCCGCCCCTCAAGGCGCCGAGCGGGCTGCCGATAGCCTAGCGGCAGGCGGGCAAATCGGTGCCGCCGGCCGCACCCCGCCAGGAATCAAGGATGCAATGAACGCTTCTTCCGCCACCCCGATCAGTAAAGGTTCCAACGGCTTCGAATTCGTGACCATGCTGGCCGCGGAGTTGTCCAGGGGCAAGGTCGATTTGCCGAGCTTTCCGGATGTCGCTCAACGTGTGCGCAAAGCCCTGCAGGACGAACAAGTCTCCGCCGACAAAATTGTGCGCATCATCGGCGCGGAACCGTCTCTGGCGGCGCGCCTGCTGCAGCTGGCGAATTCGGCCGGAGTGAATGTGGGAGGGCGCCACACGACCGATCTGCGCGTGGCCATTGCGCGGATCGGCCTCAATCTCGTGCGCAGCAGCACCATCACCTATGCCATGTCCCAGCTAACCAAGTCGGAGGCGCTGCGCAGCGCCCGCGAGCCGCTGCGCGTCCTTTGGCAGCGCAGCGCCCTGGTCGCGGCCATGGCCAGCGTGGTCGCACGGCGCCACACCAAGGTCAATCCGGACACTGCCGCGCTGGCCGGCATATTGCACACCATGGGCAAGCTCTACATCCTGGTCAACGCCGTGAAATTTCCCGCGCTGTTCGCGGATGACGAGGCTTACAAGAATATCGAAGGGCAGTGGCATACGAATATCGCCAAGGCGCTGCTCGAGAACTGGGACATGACCGAGGACGTGGTCGCGGCCGTGTACCTGCACGAGGACTTTGAATACTCCCACGAAGGCGATACCGATTTGACCGATGTGCTCTTGATCGCCAATCTGATGGCGACTTACCGCGAGCACCCCGACGATATCGAGCTCAATCTGCAGGGCGTGCGCCCGGCGCGGCGCATCCGGCTCGATGCCGCGAGCTTCAAGAAGCTGTTGAGCGAGTCGGGCTCGGAAATCGAGGCGCTGCGTTCGGCGCTCGGGAGCTGAGCCCGGGAACCCGTGCGGGCTCGCAGGTCATTTCCCGCGCAGACCCTCATCCTCGATCAAGCGTTTGCGCACATAGAGGAAGCGGACGTTTTCGTACTCGAAGGGCGAACCGGTCGAGTAGTAGCGGAAATCGACATTTGCGCGCTGATCCACCGCGTTCGTCCCGCCGAACCACCAGGACACATTGCCGCGGTAGAATTTCGCGACATCGATGGCGTACGAGGTACCGTAGTCGGCGAGAAAGCCGAAGCCGTCCCGCAAGGTGGACGGGCCGAGCAGCGGGATGACCAGATACGGACCCGGAGGCACGCCCCACTTGGCCAAGGTCGTGCTGGCGCCGGTCGGCGCTCCGGGCAGCTTGAGCTTCGCAGCCACGTCGATCAGACCTCCCAGCCCTAAGCTGCTGTTGATCACGAATCGACCCAGGCTGCGCACCCCCAACTTGAGCCGCCACTGCAGCGAATAGTTGATCACGCTGTCGACTTCGGACAAATTTCCGAAGAAATTGTGCACGCCTTCGCGGATCGGCGAGGGGATGCGCCGGTAGGCGTTCGACACGGGCAGAAAGACCGCCTCGTCGAACCGCGCATTGAACCGGTACGTGAAACGATTGAGGCGCTCCAAAGGGTCGTAGCTCTTCATGGACGGTGCATCCGCCGGGGTGATCGGCGGCACGCTGCGGATACTGACGCTCTGGGACGTGCAGCCGGCGAGCGCCAGCGTCAGCACGAGGAGCGGCGCCGGCTTCATTGCGCCGCTCCCGGCCATCGCCCGGCCAGCATGTCCAGCATGTCGGACACCTGCCGCCGCTCGCCGATGTTGCCGAGATGGCCGCCGTGATCGTAAACGGCGATTCTGGAACCCAGCGTATCCCGCAGCCACTGGAGTTCCCGCCGGTCGAGTATTAGATCGTCGCTGTTGGCTTGTGCGTAGTAGTCGGCGCCTTCGCGCAATTGGTCGCCGATGATGTCGAGGCGGCTGTCGGCGATCAGCGATGCGCTGGTCGACCCGGGGCGCTGCTTCAAGTAGTAAGGGGCGAAGACTCTCGCGAAATACTCCGAGAACGGCTTGTTGCGCAGTATTCGCTGCGTCTCCTCCAAGGAATCGCTTACCTTAGGCGGGTGATTCGGGTCGACGATGACGCCGGAGCGGGCGTACAGGTCGCCGGCGAAGAACATGTCCACCAGATCCAGGCGAAAGCTAAGCGCGATGGCCGCAGAGAATTCCTCGTCCGTCCGCAGCACCGCCGCGGCGGCGCCCAGCAGGAAGGTCTCGTCGATTTGCACTCGGTCGGAAGCCCGATACAGATTGGCGAGTTCCGCGTACAGCTTTCTATAGAGCAAGTCGATGGCATCGTCCCCGGTGCCGATGCTCGCTGCGAATAGCTGGTCGAGCCGCCCCACCGAGGCGAACAGACTGACCGGCGGATCGATCATGACCGCGCGATGGATCTTGAGTTTGCCTTCCGTCGCATCGATGGATTTCACGACGGCTGCATTGGCGCCCCCCAAGCTGTAGCCGAGAACATCGATGTCGGTGATCCGGACCCTTCGCGGTAGATGCGCGATGATCTGCTGCAGGGCCGCGTACAAGTCGCGGCTGTCCTGCATCAAGTCGCCGGCGACCCCGGTGCTCGAGGTCGAGACGATGAAGCCCGGGAAGGTCGGGGACGGCACCGTCAGCACGTGGTAGCCCGCCCCATATAGAGCCCCGCGCAGCGTGGATAGTTTCAACGTATTTCCGTCGCTGCCCGTGCCCGATATGACGATGGCCAAGGGTGCGGGGCCGACTTGCGCGGAAAACCAGACGCGCAATTTGCGGTCGAACCAGAACACATCGGGCACCGGCCGCGCCCAGGGCATGGCGATGTTGATCTCGAGCAGCGGCACCCTGCTTGGCATCGGCGCCATGTTCTGCGGCAGCGTGCCGAACACCGTGGCGCGCAGCCCTGCGGAATCCGCGAGTCCCGTGGCGGGACCCGGCACGGCGGGCGGCGCGACAGGCGGCGCAACAGGCGGCGCGTCGAGCTCCGCCCCATTGGCAAATGCCGCCGACAGCATCGTGGCGATGGCCCATCTTC
>JBARBX010000559.1:0-9916 GCA_049793535.1 Steroidobacteraceae bacterium
CGCCGGGGGAATCTTCTTCAGATTCAGCGAAAACTCCTCGAGCGCGAGTCCAAGCAGGCGCTTGCCGAGCTCCAAGGCCTCGCCGCGCTTGAGATTCTTGAGGTAGGCCCGGATCGCGGCACGCGCCTTGGCCGTCACCAAGAAGCTCGACCACGAGGGATTCGGCGTCGCGCCCTTGGCGGTGATGATCTCCACGGTCTGCCCGTTGCGCAACGGCGTGCGCAACGGGACCAGGCGCCGATCGACCTTGGCGGCGACGCAGCGGTTGCCGACGTCGGTATGGATGGCGTAGGCGAAGTCGACCGCGGTGGCGCCGCTCGGCAGGCGCAGTATCTTTCCCTTCGGGGTGAACACGTACACCTTGTCCGGGAACAAATCGACCTTGACGCTCTCCAGGAATTCTTCGGAGCTGCCGCCTTCTTGAATCTGCACGAGGCTCGCCAGCCACTCGCGCGCACGATCGTGCTCGATGCCGCCGAAAGTGTCGCCGCCGGATTTGTACTTCCAGTGCGCCGCGATTCCGGACTCCGCCACGCGATGCATTTGCTCGGAGCGGATCTGAACTTCGATGGGCACGCCGTTGGGTCCGAACAGGGTCGTGTGCAGCGATTGGTAGCCGTTGACGCGCGGGATGGCGATGTAATCCTTGAAGCGCCCGGGCATGGGCTTGTAGACGCCATGCACCAATCCCAGGGTGCGGTAGCAGGTGTCGGCGCTGTCGACGATGATGCGGAAGCCGTACACGTCGACCATCTCATTGAGGGAGATTTTCTTGTTCTGCATCTTCTTGTAGATGCTGTACAGGTGCTTCTCGCGGCCCTCCACGGCTCCGGTCACCTCCGCCTTCTTCAGCGTGGCTTTGAAGGTGGTGGCGATCTTGCCGATGAACTCCTTTTGATTGCCCCGTGCCCGCTTCAACTCCCGTTCGAGCACCTTGTAACGGTAGGGATACAGGGCTCGAAACCCCAGGTCCTCGAGCTCGAGCTTCACGGCGTAGAGCCCCAGGCGCTCGGCGATCGGCGCGTAGATCTCCAGAGTCTCGCGGGCGCTGCGGCGGCGCTTGACCGGCGGCATCACCCCCAGGGTGCGCATGTTGTGCATGCGGTCGGCGAGCTTGACCATGATCACGCGGATATCGCGCACCATCGCCAGCAACATCTTGCGGAAGCTCTCGGCTTGAGCCTCCTGGCGATTCTTGAACTGAAGCTGGTCCAGCTTGCTCACGCCGTCGACCAACTCGGCCACCACCTGGCCGAAGATCGACGCTATCTCGGCCTTGGCGGTCGGCGTGTCTTCGATGACGTCGTGCAGAATCGCCGCCACCAAGGTGTCGGCGTCCAGGCGCAGGTCGGCGAGGATGTCGGCCACCGCCACCGGGTGGGTGATGTAGGGTTCGCCCGAGACGCGCTTTTGCCCGCTGTGCTTTTCGGCGCCGAATTCATAGGCTTCGCGCACCCGCTCCACCTGGGCGGGCGACAAGTAGGCTTCGAGTTTGTCTAAGAGCTGGCTGATCCCGGTGGATCGTCTTCCACCGGGTAGGAAACCGAGTATGGAAGACGCATAGTCCATCGCCGCTCTTGAGGTGTGGACCGGTCTTAACTAGTCCCCTAGGCCGAGCTGCGGAGCACGGAAGTCCGAGGGCATGTCGAGCTCGCTCACCGGCGGTTGCACCGGCTCTTCGGGCTCTTCCAACATCTCGAGCGTAATATTTCCGGCGGCAATCTCGCGCAGCGCGACCACGGTCGGTTTGTCGTTTTCCCATTCCACGGTGGCTTCGGCACCGTTGGCCAGGCGCCGGGCGCGCTTCGCGGCCAATAACACCAGGTTGAACAGGTTGGGTTCGTTTTGGAGGCAGTCTTCGACTGTGATACGCGCCATACTAAGGTTCCGTTAAAGGGATTGTAAGGATAGCAGAAGACCCCTGATTCGGCCTAATTCTAAGCGCTGCTTAGGGCTTCCCCGCAGTCCCGACCGCCAGCAATTCCGCCGCCAGACGCACCACTTCGGGGCGGTTCGCGATCAGGCGGCCGCCACGATCCTGCGTGATGTCCAGCAAATCACCGAGCGCCGGTTCGAAGCGGTCGTTGACGACCACGTAGTCGAACTCGGTCCAATGCCCGATGTCCTCCGCCGCGTCCCGCAGCCGCCGCTCGATCACCGCCGCGGAATCGGTGCTGCGGTCCTTGAGCCGGCGCTCGAGCGCGCCGCGCGACGGCGGGAGAATGAAGATGCTGCGCGCCTCCGGCAGCCGTGCGCGCACCTGCCGCGCGCCCTGCCAGTCGATCTCGAGCAGAAGCTGCTCGCCGAGCCCCAAGGATTCCTGGACGGACCGCAGAGCCGTCCCGTAACAATTGTCGAAGACCCGCGCGTGCTCGAGAAACTCATCGTGAGCGATCATTTCGTCGAATCGCTCCATGGTCACGAAGTGATAGTCGCGCCCGGGGATCTCGTTGGGCCGTGGCTTGCGCGTGGTGTAGGACACGGAGAAGCGAATTCGCGGCTCGCGCTCCATCAGCGCCTTGACCAGGCTGGTCTTGCCCGCCCCGGACGGTGCGGAAACCACGTAAAGTCGGCCACGCTCCATGGGCCCCTACTCGACGTTCGGCACTTGCTCGCGCGAAGTGCATCTATGACATTGATTTAACATGGTATGCCAGGTGGATGGTGGCGCGTAGCTATGTTTAGCTACAAGTTGTCGGGCGCCTGCGCCCAAGGAGCGGTCGTGCATTCGCAAATCTTTGTCGCGCTTCAGAGTGATTGCAGGATAGCCCGCGGCTTAGGTTTGAGCCACATTGTGACCCAAGATTGCGTGGCGCCAGAAAGCGGACGCTCCCATATCGGGGCAGGCTAGTGTGCCCGAAACACCGCTCCCGCCATCCTTATCGATGTTTGCACGCCAATTTTCTAACGTCGATTGAACTGCCGCAGCATATTGTCTTGGATATCGCTTCGTGACGGCGATGAACCCGAGTTGCGGTAGTAAAGCGCCTTCAAGAAGGCTAGATCGCCGGCGGTTATCGCTACGGGCATTTCATGTGCGCCGCAGCTCGATGACATCAAATCCAGAATGCTCGGCAATGGATCGCAATGCTCCGGCGATTGCACCACTGATAAGGTCAACATCGCCAAGTAGTCTGAAATTGTCCCGATGGTGGCGCCGGCGACTTTCGTTGTGTCGACGATTAGGATGACGATGCCGATCCCACTTCCACTCCCGTTGCCACCGCCCAAATGGGTCCCTAAGGTGCCACTGTCGACGTAATTCTGGGTGATCTGTGGCCAAACGGGCAGAACGTTAAGCGCCACCAATGACACGTCAGTATTGAAGACTGGACCGCTTGTCGTCATGTACCAGCCCTGAATCGCGTGGTCGCTGCTAAACGCTATCAGGTCCTTCATCCCTCCCGAATACCTGTTGCGAAAGTAAACCGTCGCCCATTTTGTGACGTCATTCATTTTCTCCCGGGGATTGTTCGTGAAAAGTACCTGCACGTTGAATTTGCATTGCGGGTCCGATTGCACCGGCGCGCCCACGTACGCGGCCAGCGCCCGAAGCCGCGCCGTGACAAAGGCGTTGTATCCCGGGCTGAGCCCAACAGTCAGCGGGCAAATGCTCTGCCTGCCTCCGCGCCAATGCGCAAGGTTGCGCGTCGTACCGGTGTTCAGATCGTGCGCAGTGGCGTGGTGCAGTATGAATCGATGCAGGCTGTCTCCCGCCAACTCCTGATCGGTAGGCGGGCTGGGGGGTACCACCGCTACATCGGGAATCTCTGGTGATGCCCGCGCCGTCGCAAGCCACCCAATCGTAACCACAAAGGCGGCAAGTACGATCCGCCGGATTCCATACTTGCCGCTGCGCGTGATCGGCAGCTCGCAATCGAATAGGTATTCCATTGGTGGCTTCTCACCTCCCTGGCAGACCTTACCAGTCTATAAGACCAGTCCCGCCCCAGCCAGTTCCGGTGTGCGCAAACAGCTCCGGGAAGCTACTCGATGTTCTGCACTTGCTCGCGCATCTGCTCGATCAGCACCTTCATATCGACCGCGGCGCGAGTGGTCTCGATGTCTTGAGACTTCGAGGAGAGCGTGTTGGCTTCGCGATTCAGTTCCTGCATCAGAAAATCCAGGCGCCGCCCGGCGGGCTCCTGGTCGTCAAAGGTCTTGCGGACCTCGGCCACGTGCCCGCGCAGCCGGTCGATCTCCTCGTCCACGTCCAGCCGCTGCGCCAAGATCGCGAGTTCCTGCTCCAGCCTGTCGTGGTCCACGTCGGCGACCAGTTGCGCGATGCGCTCCAGCAGCCGCGCGCGCATGCGCGCCCGCACCTCGGGCAGCCGATCGGCGACGCGAGCCGAGAATTCGACCAGCCCCGCGCAGCGCTGCTCCAAGGCGTCGCGCAGGCGGCCTCCCTCGCTGTCGCGAAAGCGCGCGAGCTCCGCCAGTGCGTCGGCGAGCAGTGCGTGAGCCGCGGCGACCATGGGCGCGGGATCGCGGGCAGCGTCCCGGATCACTCCGGGCCAGCGCAACAGGTCCAGGGCATCGATGCGCGCCGCCGGGCCTGCCTGTACGGCGATCGCCTTCGCCCGTTCGGTCAAGGAGGCGAGCAATTCAGCGTCGACCTCGAGGGGGCCGGCGCCGACGACAGCCGGCCGAAAGTGCAGGGAACACTCCACTTTGCCCCGGCGCGCGGACGCGGCCACGCTTTGGCGGAATTCCGCCTCGCCGACCCGGAATTCCTCGGGCAGGCGAAAGCTCATTTCCAGAAAGCGGTGGTTGACCGTCTTCAGTTCCCAGGCCAATGACCCCTGTGGAAACTGGCGCTCGCGCCGCGCAAAGCCGGTCATACTACGAATCATAGGGGTCTGCGCTAGAATCGGCCATAATCCTTGATTGAAGTTTATCAGAAGCCTAGGAGCTGTCATTGCAGATCGAGACCGCGGATGTGAGCCTCATCGGCCACCGCGAGGAAAATCAGGACCGAGTTGCCGTGGCCGCCGCCGATAACGCGGTGCTGTTGGTCGTGATCGACGGCATGGGCGGTCATGCGGAAGGCGCGCGCGCCGCGGAAACCGCGCTCGCGACTCTGCTCGAGGCTTTCTGGCAGACCCCGCATCCCGTCTTCGATCCGCTCGGCTTCCTGCACTTGTCGCTGGGCCGCGCCCACGAAGAGGTCGTGAAGCTCGGTGTGGGGTTGAGCGTCGAAGCGCGCCCGCGCGCGACCTGCGCCCTGTGCCTGGTGCAGGATTCCGCCGCCTATTGGGCGCATGTCGGCGACAGCCGCGTCTATCAATTGCGCCAGGCCCAGGTCCTGGAGCGCACTCGCGACCACAGCCACGTCGAAGTGCTGCTGCGCGAAGGTCTGATCACCGAGGCGGAGGTGCACGGCCATCCCATGCGCAATTATGTCGAGTGCTGTCTCGGCGGAGATGCGGCCCTGCCGGAGATGACCATATCGACGCGGCGCAAGCTCAAAGCAGGCGACGTGCTGCTGCTTTGTACCGATGGACTGTGGGCCAATTTGCGGGATCAGGATTTCGTGCGATTCGCGCAGGCCGTCGCCAAACCTCTGCGCGAATCCCTGACCGATCTCGGTACGCAGGCCGTGGAGGCTTCCGCGCCTTACAGCGACAACACCAGTGCGGCGGCGCTGCGCTGGCGGGCGGCGTGAGCATTCGACCGAGCGGCCGGGCAGCCGACGAGTTGCGCGAAGTAATATTCGAGCGCGGCTACACCAAGCACGCGGAAGGATCGGTGTTGGTGGGATTCGGGGCGACCCGGGTGCTGTGCACGGCCAGCATCGAAGACAGCGTACCTTCATTTCTGCGCGGCCAGGCTCAGGGCTGGGTGACCGCCGAGTACGGCATGCTGCCCCGAGCCACCCACACGCGGTCGGCCCGCGAGGCGGCCCGCGGCAAACAATCGGGCCGTACCCAGGAGATTCAGCGGCTCATCGGCCGGGCACTGCGGGCAGTGGTCGATCTGAAGGCGCTGGGGGAACGCACCGTGACCATCGACTGCGATGTGCTGCAGGCAGACGGCGGTACCCGCACGGCGGCCATCACCGGCGGGTTCGTGGCGCTGGCGGATGCCGTCGACACCCTTCTCAAGAGGCGAGCGATCAGCTCGAATCCCCTGCACGGGCAGGTGGCCGCGGTGTCCGTGGGCATTTACCGAGGCGCGCCGGTGCTCGACCTGGACTACGCCGAGGACTCGAGTGCGGAGACCGACATGAACGTGGTCATGAACTCGGGCGGCGCCTTCGTCGAGGTGCAGGGCACCGCCGAAGGACATGCATTTCGCCGCCACGAACTCGACCAAATGTTGGACCTCGCGGCATTGGGCGTTGCTCGCCTGCATGCCGCGCAGCTCGCCGCCCGTGCAGCCTAGACGCCTGTGCAGCCTAGACGCCCGTGCAGCGTAGACGCCTGTGCAGCGTAGACGCCCGTGCAGCGTAGACGCCTGGTCGTCGCCACCGCCAATCCCGGCAAGCTGCGTGAATTCCGGGCCCTACTCTCGGGCTTGCCCTTCGATCTTTGCAGCCTCGGTGAATTGGGAATTGCCACGCCCGAGGAAACCGGCGCGAGCTTTCTGGACAACGCCCTGCTGAAGGCGAGGCATGCCGCCGCCGCGGGGAACGCCGCGGCAATCGCCGACGACTCCGGGCTCGAGGTCGATGCCCTCGGCGGCGCGCCGGGGATTTATTCGGCCCGCTACGCCGGGCCGAACGCCGATGACGCCCTCAACAACGCAAAGCTCCTGAATGCCCTGCGGGGCATTCCTGCCGAGCGTCGCCGGGCGCGCTATCGATGCGCGTTGGTATTCGTGGCCGGCGCTGCGGATTCGGCGCCGTTGATCGCCGAGGGCGTGTGGGAGGGGTTGATCCTGGAATCGCCCAAAGGTACGGGCGGCTTCGGCTACGACCCCTACTTCTGGCTACCGGATCTCAAGCTCACCGCGGCGCAGCTCGAGATGGCGGACAAGAATGAGCGCAGTCACCGCGGCATCGCGATGCGCTCCTTGGCCAAGCAACTGGCGGCGCTCGAGGCCCCAAGGGTCGGGCGCGCGGTGCCATCATGAGCCAGCCGGAGCTTTCCTTGTACGTGCACTTGCCCTGGTGCGTGCGCAAATGCCCTTACTGCGACTTCAACTCACATCAGTTGAAGTCGGCGGCTCCCGACGGCTCGTATATCGATGCGCTGATCCGCGACTTCGATATGGAACTGCCGCGGGCCGTGGGGCGCCGGATCGGCACGGTGTTCTTCGGCGGCGGCACCCCCAGTCTGTTCCAGCCCGAGGATTTCAGCCGGTTGCTCCAAGCGTTGCGCCGGCGGATCGCCTTCGCCGACGATGCCGAGATCACGCTGGAAGCAAACCCCGGGACCATCGAGCGCGGTCGATTCAGCGGCTACCGGGACGCCGGAATCAATCGAGTGTCGTTGGGGGCCCAGACCTTCGGATCGCGTGCCCTGGAGCGCTTGGGCCGCATTCATTCGGCAGAGGACACCCACCGTGCGGTGGCGGAATTGCGTGCGGCCGGGCTCGACAACTTCAATCTGGATTTGATGTACGCCCTTCCGGGGCAGTCACAGGATGAAGCCGTCGAAGACGTCCGAATCGCCTGCGCGCTCGAACCGGCCCATATCTCTTACTACCAGCTCACCCTCGAGCCTGGCACCGCATTTCATGCGCGCCCGCCGCAACTGCCGGACGAGGACGCCGCTTGGGCCATCCAAACCGCGGGCCAGGCGCTCCTGGCCGAAGCGGGTTACGTGCAGTACGAGGTATCGGCGTACGCGCGGCAGGCTATGCGCTGCCGGCACAATCTAAATTACTGGCTATTCGGCGACTACTTGGGGCTGGGCGCCGGCGCGCACGGAAAACTCACTCTGGATCTCCCGCAGCGTATCTTGCGCACCGTCAAGCCGAAGCAACCGCGCGAATACCAGGAACAGATCCGCGGCGCGGGGCTCAAGGCCGAAGGCGAGGGGCGCGCAGCGCCCATCGGCGAGAGTGCATTCATTGCCCCTGCGGATCTGCCGTTCGAGTTCATGCTGAACTCTTTGCGGCTCAATGAGGGCTTCACCGTGGGCGATTATCGGCTCCGAACCGGGCTCGAAATAGACTCGGTGGCGCCCAAGCTGGCCGAAGCCTGCGGGCGCGGGCTATTGGAAAGCCGGGACGACGGGTGGCACCCCACGGAGTTGGGGCGGCGCTTCCTAAATGATCTGCAGCTAAGTTTTCTCGCCTAAGCTTATGCACACGAGGCCCTGGGCCTCGCACAAAGGGGTACCTACAGCACATTGCGCTCAACGTAGGTCAGATGCGTCTTGTAATGTGATGATTTATCAAAAGAAACTGACTTGTCTATTTTTTGATCAAGTTAACAATTACTCGAAATTCCGCTGGCTGAATCAGGCGGCCGAAGGCTCATCCACAGACTTATCCACAGTTATTGTGGACAAACGCGCAAGAGGTTGTCCCACAAGCATTTATGTCAAAGATATTGTGGCAAAAGATCCCGTCCGATAGAATGCTCGGCCCGGTTGTGGACGTTGGCCGTTAGGCGAGCCAAGCAACTTTAAGGGAATTGAGGCGTGGCGATGCGCAAAGGACTGCTCGTCGATTCTGCCGCCACCGACCAATCGAGGTTCCCATGAAAGCCGGCATTCATCCAGAATACAAACTCATCTCCGTCACCTGCACCTGCGGCAACAAGTTCGAGACCCGCTCGACCATCGGCCAGGATTTGCAGGTGGAAGTCTGCTCCAACTGCCATCCGTTCTATACCGGCAAGCAGAAGATCGTGGACACCGGCGGCCGCGTCGATAAGTTCCGCAAGAAGTATGCGGTAGCGGCGAAAGCCTAGAGATTTGCGGATTGTTTTCTTCGATCGCGCGCGGAGGTCCAGGCCTCCGCGCTGCGTTCGTGTGCGCGGTCGTCTAATCAGATGCGCTCCCTTGATTCCAATGTACGGCCGTGCAAGGCTGCGAAACTCTAAAGACGTTCCCACACCTCCGTCGGAAAGGCGCATGAGCACGAAATACGAACTCAAGAATCTGGCGACCGGCAAGACGAGCTCCCTGAACGCCGTCTCGGGGACGATTGGACCCGAAGCTCTCGACATTTCCAACCTGACCAAGGAGCAGGGGGTATTCACCTTCGATCCGGGATTCATGGCGACGGCCAGCACCGAAAGCAAGATCACCTACATCGACGGCGAGGCCGGCCTGCTGCTGTACCGCGGCTATCCGGTGGAGCAACTCGCGGAGAAATCGTGCTTTCTCGAGGTCGCCAACCTGCTGATCAACGGCAATTTGCCGACCAAGTCGGAACTAAGCGCGTTTCAGAATTCGATCACCCGGCACACCATGGTGAACGAGCAATTGCTGCGTTTCTTTCAGGGCTTCCATCACGATGCTCACCCCATGGCCATGGTCTCGGCCGTGGTCGCGTCGATGGCCGCGTTCTATCAGGACTCCACCGACATCGATGATCCGCGGCAGCGCGAGATCTTCTCGCACCGGATCATTGCGAAGCTGCCGACCATCGCCGCCGCGGCCTACAAGCACACGCTCGGCCAGCCGTTCATATACCCGCGCAACGACCTGCGCTACTGCGCCAACATGCTGAACATGTTCTTCGCGGTTCCCTGCGAACCGTATGCCATCGATCCGGTCGCGGCCGAGGCGTTGGATTTGCTGTTCATCCTGCACGCCGACCACGAGCAAAACGCGAGCACGTCGACCGTGCGCCTGGCCGGCAGCACGGGTGCCAATCCCTATGCCGCCATATCCGCCGGCGTGTCCGCCCTGTGGGGACCGGCGCATGGCGGCGCCAACGAAGCCGTGCTCGACATGCTGGACGGCATCGGCTCGGTCGCCAACATCGATAAATTCCTGGCGCGGGTGAAGTATAAGAG
>JBARBX010000560.1:0-2288 GCA_049793535.1 Steroidobacteraceae bacterium
GGCAATTGGATCAAGGTGGTGCAGCGCGTACCGGTTCGAATTCAGATCGACGACGCCGATCTGGTGAAGTCGCCGTTGCGGGTGGGACTGTCCGCCACCGTGACGGTGGATACGACGAAGCGCGATGGACCGGTATTGGCGCGCGATTCGACGGACACGCCGGTGGGCGACACCCAGGTCTATGCTCAGGACCTGGATAAGGCGAACGCCGAGGCGGACGCCATCGTCCGCCACAATCTAATCCAGACTCGCTAGCCGCCGACCTTCCCATGGCTGAACCCGCACGGCCGGCGGCGCCCGAATATCCTGCGCTGCGCGGCGGAAAGCTGCTGCTGCTGACCGCGAGCATCGCGACCGCGTCGTTCATGGAAATTCTCGACATGACGATCGTGAATGTCTCCGTGCCGCACATATCCGGCAGCCTCGGGGTCAGCACCGCGGAGGGCACCTGGGCCGTCAGTTCCTACATGTTGGCGGCGGCGGTGATGCAGCCTCTCACCGGCTGGATCGGCCGGCGCTTCGGCGAGGTGCGGACCTTCGTCACCTCCATCCTGCTGTTCATGTGCTTCTCGGCCCTGTGCGGGCTCGCCACCAGTCTGCCCATGCTGGTCGGCGCGCGCCTGATCCAGGGCTTCGTGTCCGGACCCATGATGTCGGTGGCGCAGGCCATCCTGCTGCGCAACTATCCGATCGAAAGGCGCGGCATGGCGATCGCCCTGTGGGGAATGGTCATCGTCATCGCGCCGATCACCGGACCCATCATCGGCGGCTGGATCACGGACAATTTGTCCTGGCCGTGGCTGTTCTACATCAACCTGCCGGTGGGCGCGTTTGCGGCCGCGGTGAGCTGGTCCATCCTGCGGCACCGCGAGTCCTACAAAGTGAAACTGCCCATCGACCGTGTCGGGCTCGTGCTGCTCATTGTCGGTGTCGGCAGCCTGCAGTTCATGCTGGATAACGGCAACGAGAAGGACTGGTTCAATTCCGACATCGTCGTTGCCGCGGCGGTGGTGTCGCTGGTGAGCATGGTCTTGCTGATTCCTTGGGAACTGACCGACCGGCATCCGGTGATCGATTTGCATCTGTTCGCGCGGCGCAATTTTCGAATCGGTTCCATCGTCATCGCCGTCGCCTACTTCGCGTTCTCCGGCGTCAACATCATCTTTCCCTTGTGGCTGCAAACCACGGTCGGCTACACCGCCACCTGGTCCGGGCTGGCCGTCGCGCCCGTCGGACTGCTGACGCTGGTGGCGGCGCCCATCGTGGGCCGCAATATGAACAGGCTGAATCTGCGCCTCGCCGTGAGTTTCGCGTTTCTGGTATTCGGCTGCGCGATATTCTGGACCGCGACCCTGAACGAGACCGCAAGCTTCGCGCAATTCGCCACGCCGCGATTCCTGCAAGGGCTGGGAGTGGCGTTTTTCTTCCTACCGTTGAATCAAATCCTGCTGTCGGAGATTCCGCCCAGCGAATTGGCGTCCGCCTCGGGCTTGAGCAATTTCATGCGCACCATGGCGGGCAGCACGTCGACCGCGACCACCGTGTTCATCTGGAACCGGCGCACCGACTACCATCATGCGGTGCTGGCCGAGCACGTCAGCAACTCCGCCGGCGCATGGAGCGGATATCAGGCGCAGCTCGCCGATCACGGGATCACGGGCGTCGGGGCGTTTCAATATGTCGAGCAGGTCATCACCAGTCAGGCGATGAACCTGGGCGTCAACGACGTGTTCTACGTGCTGGGTACCGTTTTCTTCATGCTGATACCGTTCGTCTGGTTCGCCCGACCGCCGTTCACCGCGCGCAGGGCCGACGCGGCGCACTGATCAGCGCCGGCGAGACCGTGTACGATCTGGCCATGAGTTCATGCTACATCGTTGCCGTCGGCGGGACATTGCGCGCCAACTCGACCACCGAGAGAGCCATGCGCCACGTGCTCGCCGCCGCGCAGCGTGCCGGCGCCAGAACCAAACTCATCAGCGGCACCGCGCTGCAGCTGCCGATGTACGAGCCCGGCAATCCGGAACGCAGCGATGCCGCTCGAGACCTGGTGGCCGAGCTCGCGTTGGCCGACGGCATCATATTGGGCTCGCCGGGCTATCACGGCAGCATCTCGGGCCTGGTCAAAAACGCCTTGGACTATGCCGAAGACCTGCGCTCGAATCCACGGCCCTACTTCAGCGGCCGCGCCGTGGGCTGCATCGCAACCGCGGGCGGCTGGCCGGGAGCGGTGAACACGCTGGGCGCCCTGCGCGACATCGTGCACGCGCTGCGCGGCTGGCCGACGC
>JBARBX010000561.1:0-6807 GCA_049793535.1 Steroidobacteraceae bacterium
GTGCGGTCAGCGCCTCGCGCTTCGCGTCCTTGGCCTGATCCAAAATCTTGCGAACGGCGTTCTTGTCGTGAGTGGTCATCAAATTACCTTCTTCGATCTTAGCGCGGCGACATCGGCGGCTGCGTAGCCCAACTCCGCCAGAACTTCATCGGTGTGCTCGCCGAGCAGGGGCGAGCGTTTGACCTCGGTCAGGCTGTCGCTCAGCTTGATGGGGTTGCCCACCGACAGGTACTTGCCGCGCTTCGGGTGATCCACCTCGACGATGGTTCCGGTCTTGCGCAAGCTTGGCTCATTGGCCAGCTCTTGCATGGAGAGGATCGGGCCGCAGGGGATGTCGTACTCGTTGAGCAGATCCATGGCCTCGAATTTCGTCTTGGTCATCGTCCATGCTTCCACCGTGGCGAACACTTCCTTGAGCCTGGGCAGCCGCGCCTCCGGCGTGGCGTAGTCGGGATCGGTGATCCAGCCTTCCTTGCCGATCACCTTGCAGATGGCCTTCCACACCGGCGCCTGTGCGATGAAATAGAGGTAGGCGTTGGGATCGGTTTCCCAACCCTTGCATTTGACGATGGTGCCCGGCTGGCCGCCGCCCGATGCATTGGCCGCCCGCGGCACGGCGTCGCCGAACTTGCCGTGCGGAAACTGCGGATACTCCTTCATCACATGGGTCCGGTCGAGGCGCTGCTGATCGCGCAGCTTGACGCGGCACAGATTCAGCACGCCGTCCTGCATGGCGGCGAGCACTCTTTGTCCGCGGCCTGTGGAATTTCGTTGGTACAAAGCGGTGACGATGCCGAGGGCCAGGTGCAATCCCGTGCCGCTGTCGCCGATTTGCGCGCCCGTGACCAGCGGCGGACCGTCGTCGAACCCCGTGGTTGAGGCGGAGCCGCCCGCGCACTGCGCCACATTCTCATACACCTTGCATTCCTCGTACGGTCCGGGCCCGAAGCCCTTGACCGATGCAAGGATCATGCGCGGATTGAGCTCCTGGACCCGCTCCCAGGTGAAGCCCATGCGATCGAGGGCGCCGGGTGCGAAGTTTTCCACCATCACGTCGCAGTGCTTGACCAATTTCTCGAGCACCTGTTTGCCGCCCTCGCTTTTCGTGTCGAGGGTCACCGACCGCTTGTTGTGATTCAGCATGGTGAAGTAGAGGCTGTCCACGTCCGGAATGTCCCGGAGCTGCCCGCGCGTGATGTCGCCTTCGCCCGCCCTCTCGATCTTGATCACGTCGGCGCCGAACCATGCCAGCAATTGCGTGCAGGTCGGTCCCGATTGCACGTGCGTGAAATCGAGAATGCGCACCCCATCCAATGCCTTACTCATGCAGAACTCCCCGCGCCGTCACTTGTACATCGTCTGATTCTTGGTGCCCGGTGCGTACTCGCGCGGGTCGACCCAGATGTTGACCACCGCCGATTTGCGCAGCTTTCGCACCGATTCGCGCGCGCGGAGCAGCGCCGGCGCTATCTGCGCAGGATCGCGAACCTCTTCGCCGTAGCCGCCGAGCATTTCGGCGAACTTGCCGAAAGGCACATCGCCCAGCAGGTTGCCGACGTTGCCGCGCTGTTCGCCGTACTTCGCAAGCTGGCCGTAGCGGATCTGGTTCATCGCCGAGTTGTTGCCGATGACCGCGAGGTAGGGAACGCCGAAACGATTCGCGGTTTCCATGTCGAATGCCGTCATGCCGAACGAACCGTCGCCGTAGTAGCAGAGAACCTCTTTGGCAGGATTGGCGAGCCCCGCCGCAATCGCGAATCCGGTACCGACGCCGAGGGACCCCAGCGCTCCCGGATCCATCCACTGGCCGGGCCCGCGCGGCCGCACGGCCTGCGCCGAGATCGTCACCACGTCGCCGCCGTCGCCGATGTAAATCGTGTCCTCACCCAGGAATTCGTTGAGCTCCCACGCGACCCGGTAGGGGTGGATCGGCACGCTGTTCGATTTGAACAGGGGCATGAGCTTGTCGGCCGCCGCGGTCTCCGCGTCGCTGAGCTGCTTCAGCCACGCTTGGCGCGCCTGGCGCTTGTCGCCCTTGAGGCGGCCCGATGCGGCCTGCAGCACCGCGCCCAGGATCGCGCCGGGATCGCCGACCAATCCTAGGCTGATGTCGCGATTCTTGCCGACGGTGCGGTAATCCATGTCGATCTGCACCAGCTTCAAGTCCTTGCTGATGCGCTTGCCGTAGCCCATGCGGAAGTCGAACGGCGTGCCGACGATCACCAGCACATCCGCGTTCGCAAACGCCTGAGTGCGCGTGCGGTCGAAGTGATGCGGATCACCGGGCGGCAGCAGGCCGCGGCTCGCGCCGTTGAAGTATCCGGGAATATCCAGGCCGCGCAGCAGCGCGATCGCCTCCTTGTGGCCGCGCGCCGTCCATACCTGCTGACCGTACAGAATCGCCGGCCGCTCCGCGTTGACCAGAATATCGGCCAGCTTCTCGATGTCGTTCGGGTCGCCGATCGAACGCGTCGAGGCACGGTACTTGCCGGGCTGGGGGACGACAGCCTTGGTCAGGTCCACTTCGCGGTCCAGCACGTCGCGCGGAATCTCCAGGTACACGGGACCCGGGGCACCGTTGAACGCTTCGCGGACCGCCATCGAGATCATATCCGCGACCCGCTCGGTGCTCGGCACGGTCGCGGCAAACTTGGTGATCGGGCTGATGACATCGACATGCGGCAGGTCTTGCAGCGACCCCATCTTGTGCTGCGTGAGCGCACCCTGGCCGCCGATGTGCAGGACCGGACTTTCGGAGCGAAACGCGGTGGCAATGCCGGTGATCGCATTCGTGAAGCCAGGCCCTGCGGTGGTGACCACGCAGCCGAGCTTGCCCGTCTGGCGCGCATAGCCGTCGGCCGCGTGCGCCGCCACCTGCTCGTGGCGGACATCGATGATGCGAATGCCCTCATCGACGCAACCATCGTAGATATCGATGATGTGTCCGCCGCACAGGGTGAATATCGTATCCACCCCCTCGTTCTTCAGGGCCTTGGCAACCAGGTGCCCGCCGGAGATCACGCTGGCGTCGCGGCTCTTGCGCTGCAGAGTGTCCTCCGCGGTGGTGGTTTTGGGCTGAATCGACGCGGGATTTACGGTTGCCATGCTGCCTCCAAATTCATGAACTGATTTCTCGCCCAACTCGCCGCTACGGTACCGACGGAGAGACGGACGGACTTACACTGGGACTTGGGTCGTAACCCCTCGCGAAATGCCTCGCCCGCATGGGTTTCAACACGAACAGCGCGAGCAACGCGGCGGTCACGTTGAACGCCATCGCAATCCCGAACACCGCCGACCAGCCGTACGACTTTGAGACGTAGGCGGCGACGGGCACGAGCAGCGCCCCGGCGCCTTTGGCGGTGTACAGCATGCCGTTGTTGGCGGCGGCGAACTTGGCGCCGAAGGTATCGCCTTGGGTGGCCGGAAACAGGCTGAAGACTTCGCCGTAAACGCCGAAGTAAGTCGCAGTGATCAGCACGAACAAGACGGGGTTCGACCCCGACTGGCTGAGCGCGTACAACGCCGCGGCGCCGATCAGGAACGCCAGAGCCATGGTGTATTCACGGCCGATCTGGTCCGACAGCCAGCCGAAGAAGGGTCTGCCGACGCCGTCGAAGATGCGATTGAGCGCGAGTGCAAAGGCCAGCGCGGCCATGGTGATGCCGAACAGATCGACCGGGACCTTGTCGATCTTGAGGTCCTTGGCGATCGGCGCCATGGAGGCGGCCATGGTGAGGCCGCCGGCGGCGATCAGCACGAACATGAAGTACATCAAGTAGAACACCGGACTCTTCAACACTTCGGCGGGGGTGTATCCATGGGCCGTCTGGTTGGGCTTGACCTTGGCGGCGATGATCGACGGCGGTGGCGCCAACAGCATCCAAGAGACCACGAACACGATGCCGCCCTGCAGCAGGCCGAAGAACAGGAACGCCTGTTCGTAGCCGGAGGTATTGATCATGTGCAGAATCGGCACGATGGTGACCGCCGCGCCCGCGCCGAAGCCCGAGGCGGTGATGCCGGCGGCAAGGCCTCGGCGGCCCGGGAACCACTTGAGCGCATTGCCCACACAGGTGCCGTAGACGCAGCCGGTGCCGACGCCGCCGATGGCTGCGGCGAAGTAAAGAAGCGTGAGCGAACTGGCCGTGGAATTGAGCGTCCACGCGATGGCGACCAGAATTCCGCCGCCCATGACCACCCATTTGGGTCCGAATTTGTCGACCAGGTACCCTTCGACGGGAACCAGCCACGTTTCAATCAAGACGAAGATGGTGAAAGCCACTTGGATGGCGGCGCGCCCCCAGTGGAACTTGGCGTCGATGGGATTGACGAACAGCGTCCAACCGTACTGTAGGTTCGCGACGCTGGCCATGCAGAACACGCCAAGTACGAGTTGCACCCAGGGGTTCGCAAACGGCGATTTTGCCTGCTGGGAATTCAGATTCGCATTCATATAATAATTTCCCTTGGTTCGTCCTGATCGATGCGGAAGATACTGAAGGTCGTGTGGAATTGTCCGGACTGGTCTTCCGGCAATGATTCAACGGCTCTGTTGCTCCTTCCGAGACCGAAGGGATATCAACGTGTGCAGATGGGGAAGGGTCGCGGACCGTTGGCACCGGTGGTGGTCGTTCACGATGCGGACGCGCAGACACTGAGTCACTCGTTCAGCCCCCCAATAAGTTCGGGCGCCCGTGCGCAAACTAATTGCCAGCCAGTATTCTTATCCTGGTATACCATATATGAACCAGTTTCGGGCTGTCAAGCCAGCCTGGAATAGTCGATGACCATTGACGAAGCGCTATCGGAATATAGTATATCTGAGGTAGAGAGCGCCGTTTCGCCGAGCAGGGAAACCCGCAATCTCGTATATTTTGGCAACAACGACTAACGGTGCATGAAACACGCATCGAGAGGGTTAATGAACACCATCGCCACGCTGGTACAGCGCACCTCCACCGCCGCTCCCCTTGCACTCGCACCGTTGAACGCAACGAGTTTGCGCGACCAAGCCTATGCACTGCTGAAGAACGCAATCGCGGACACCGACATTTACGACCCCAATCAAGAGCTGCGGCTGGACGAGCGGCAGCTCACGACTGCGCTGGGCGTCAGCCGAACCCCGATCCGCGAAGCGCTGTCTCTGCTCGAGCAGGAAGGCTTCATTCGCACGATACCGCGGCGCGGCATCTACATCATTCGCAAGTCCAAGCGCGAAATGATCGAAATGATCCAGATGTGGGCGGCGCTCGAATCCATGGCCGCGCGGCTGGCGACGCTGCATGCCTCAGATGCGGAAATCGCCACGCTGCGTCACCTGTTCGATGAGTTCCAGAACTCACCTCCTTCCGAGCACTTGGACGAGTACTCCGACGCCAACATCGCGTTTCATACGGCGGTTATTGCCTTGGGCGGCTCCCAGACCATCGTGGATGCGACGCGCAACCTGCTCATTCACGTGCGCGCGATTCGCCGCGCGACGATCACGCAAAGCGACCGTGCGGCGCGCTCCATCGTCGATCACTTGAAGATCATCGAAGCGCTGGAGCGGCGCGATACCGCCATGGCCGAACAGCTCACGCGGCAGCACACTCTCGATCTTGCCGCGCACGTCGATCGCTACTGCGATTTCCTGGGCTAGCCGCGCGCGCCCCATGATCCGAGGGTCGGAGCCGACCCTGCGCCGCCGTCGCCGCGCAGAAATTTGGGATCGGGCATCTGCGGAATCCCGCCGTGCAATGCGCTCGGCGCGACGGCCTGAAGGCCGCTCAGAGTGTCGGGGTCGGAGATCGCCGATTGCAGCAGATCCGCGTCCCTCCATACGGGCGCGCCCGACTCGATCCGAAGATAGATTTGGCCGCTCGCCCGGTCGGCGAAGTTGACCTCGCGAAATCCGCCGATGCAGCGGCGCAGGAACCCGGTGTTGTGCGCAGGGTCGAGCAGCCTGCGGTCGGCGTAGAGAAACTGCGGGGCCGCGGCATCGACGTTCACGCGTCCGTAGCGCTCGATGTCCAGCGTTCCCTTGACGTTGAGAACGTTGAAAGTATCGTTGTCGCCGAAGGCGACGGTCCGCGGGCGCTCGCCCAGACGCACCGTATTGTCGAGGAACTCGAATCGAATCTGCTTCTCGTTGTGCCGCACCCAGGTGAAGAACACGTCCGGAATTCCCGTGTACGCCTCCACGGCGTGAGCCAGCGTGTCGTCCACGGCTTTGTAGCGGCCGAACTCGAGTCCGCGCTTCCATGCCCGCTCGACTAGCTGCTCTGGGGGCGTGATCATGAAAAACAGGTACACCGTCCGACCAAAGCGGGTGAGTAGATTGCTGCCCGCCTCGTCCGAATCGGGCGCAAAGCTGTCGAAGCGAAAACGGTCGATCAACAGATGCGTCATCTCGCCCCGTTTGTGCTTGCGGGCCATGTACCGGTCGAGCTTCTGATCGACGATCTGCAGTTCCTCGGCGGTGAATGCGCCGGCGTATTTGTACGCGGCGCCGAGAGCGCCGTAGTTGAGTAACTGCTTGCGCCAGATGTCGGGACTGATCAGCGCGAAATCGCTCCAGCGCGCGCCGATGTCGCCTGCAAGGGTTTTTTGCAGCGGCCGCAGGGTGCTCTTTCCCGACGCTGACGGGCCCTTCGTATTGATGACGACGGGCCGCTCCTGCCGGGGCAGCAAGCAGTAGCCCTCATTGCGCGCCGCCCGCAGCAGCAGGGGCTCGATCGCGCCGCCGATGCACTCGCTGCCGAAGTCGTTGCAAGCCATGTCGGTTGCGATCGACACGATGAGATCCCGCGTGCCCAACGCATG
>JBARBX010000562.1:0-7842 GCA_049793535.1 Steroidobacteraceae bacterium
CCCGCCGCCGCTGCCGCACCTTCCGCCGCCGGAGCACCCGCCGCCGCTGCCGCAGTCGGCTCCGGCTCTTCCGCACGCGGGCTGTGAATGGCCACGACCGCCGCGTCATCCTTCGCGAGTTCCACCAGAATCACGCCCTGTGGAATCTTGAGCTGCGAGAGGTGAATGCTCTCATTGAGCGACAATCCGGAGATGTCGACTTCGATGAATTCCGGCAGGTCCTTGGGCAGGCAGGAAACTTCCGTCTCGGTGCGCATGTGCGACACGATTCCGCCCTGGGACTTGACGCCCGGAGAGACCGCCGCGCCCGTGAAATGCAGCGGGATGCTGATGCGGATCTTTTCGTTCTCCTCGACGCGCTGAAAGTCGACGTGCACGACCGCATTTTTGAACGGGTGCCGCTGCACGTCCTTCAAAATGGCCGCCTGCGTCTGATCGCCCACCTTCAGATTCAGGATGGTCGAGTAGAAGCGCTCGTTATCGAGCATGATCAAGAGCTTCTGATGGCTCAAAGTCAGGGCGCGCGCTTCGGCGTGCCCGCCGTACAGAATTGCCGGTACCTTTCCGTCGTGACGCAGGCGGCGGCTCGCACCTTTGCCTTGCGTCTCGCGGAACTCGGCGTCGAGTTCAAAAGAGGTCTTCATAATCTATCTCCAGTTACATCACAAACACGGCGCACGCGCATCGCGACCAATTGCGAGGGCGCCGACCAATCAATCTACATACAGCGAGCTCACCGACTCCTCGTCGTTGATGCGGCGGATGGTCTCCGCCAGCAAACCCGCCACGCTCAGCTGGCGTATCCGCTTGCACGCCTTGCCGCTCTCCGAGAGCGGTATCGTGTCCGTCACCACCAGTTCATCCAATACCGACTTCGAAATCCGCTCGATCGCGGCGCCCGACAACACCGGATGCGTGATGTAGGCAACCACCTTGAGCGCACCCTCGTCCTTCAGCGCCTGCGCCGCCTGGCACAGCGTGCCGGCGGTATCCACCATGTCGTCGATCAGGACGCAGGTCCGGCCTTCGACCTCGCCGATGATGTTCATCACCTTCGACTCGTTCGGCCGCGGCCGCCGCTTGTCGATGATGGCCAACTCGGCGTCATCCAGGCGCTTCGCCAGGGCGCGCGCCCGCACCACGCCGCCGACATCCGGCGACACCACCACCATGTCCCGATACTTCTGCTTCCAGGCATCTCCCAGCAGCACCGGCGATGCGTAGACATTGTCGACCGGTATGTCGAAAAACCCCTGGATCTGGTCCGCGTGCAAATCGACGGTCAACAAACGGTCGACCCCCGCGCTCGCAATCATGTTCGCCACGAGCTTCGCGGTGATCGCCACACGCGTCGCGCGCGGCCGGCGATCTTGCCGGGCGTAGCCGAAGTACGGCACCACCGCGGTGACCCGCTTCGCCGACGCCCGCCTGCAGGCGTCCGTCATCATCAGCAGCTCCATCAAATTCTCCGCCGGCGGGCAGGTCGGTTGCACGATGAACACGTCGCGTCCGCGCACGTTCTCCATCAACTCGACGCTCACCTCGCCGTCGCTGAACCGGCCCACGTCCGCGCGGCCCAACTGCACGTGCAAGTGCCTCGCGATCTCCTGCGCAAGCGCCGGATTCGCCTTGCCGGTGAACAGGGCGATGGTCAGCGAATCGAACTCTTTTCCTTGCGACATGAATTCAGGCTCTAAAATGGCTGGGGTGGAAGGATTATTCGGCCCTTCGGGCCTCACCCCTCCGGGGCCGCCCTTCGGGCGTTATCCTTCCTCTGCTAACTCATCCTCTAGGACCATTTCCGGTCGACGAACCGCTCCAACCTCAAAAATATGGCTGGGGTGGAAGGATTCGAACCTCCGTATGGCGGGATCAAAACCCGCTGCCTTACCGCTTGGCGACACCCCAATGGAATCAATTAACGCTAAATTCATACAGCCGATTCTCAGCCGGTCGCTAATCTTTCCAGCAAGGGCGAGTCGTTCAGTCCTCGGGCCAAAAAAGCATCCAGCCCCGGCGGCAATTGGCTCAGTATCTCCCGACTAAGCTCCGGCGACTCGCAGGCCATAAACACGCAGGCTCCGGTCCCTGTCAGGCGAGCAGACCCGAAGGCCGACAGCCAATCGAGTGCGCGCGCGACCTCGGGATATCGGCGCCGCACCACGCCCATACAGTCGTTCCGTCCACCAGACGCCAGGAAACCGTGAATTGTGATGGGCGCAGAATTTCTTGTCAATTCAGGATCTTGAAATACATCGGCCGTAGTCACGCCGATATTCGGCTTAACAATCAAATAGTTAGCTTCGACCGGCGCCAGCGGCGGATACAGGGGGGTCAGGCGCTCCCCTACTCCCTCCGCCCAGGCGGCGCGGCCGTGGACAAAGACGGGCACATCCGCGCCCAATTTCAGCCCCAAAGCTGCAAGGTCCTCCGTGGGCCAGTGCAGTTGCCACAATTGGTTGAGCGCCGCGAGGCACGTGGCCGCATCGGAACTGCCGCCGCCAAGGCCCCCGCCCATGGGGATGCGCTTGCGCACGCCGATATCCGCGCCGAGCGTGCAGCCCGCCGCCGCCTGCAACGCTCGCGCCGCGCGCACGCAAAGATCCGCCTCCTCGGCGACGCCCGGCATGTCGGCGATGCGCCGGACTCGCCCATCGGCGCGCACCTCGATCGTGATGTCGTCGCATAAATCGACGAACTGAAAACACGTCTGCAGCTCGTGATAGCCGTCGGCTCGCCGGCCGACGATGTGCAGGAACAGATTGAGCTTGGCCGGCGCCGGCCATGCAGTACTCACTGCGGCCACTCCCAGTGATCGACGGCGATGCGGACTCGCACGTCCCCACGGCTGAGTACCAGATGCGCGGGCAGCAGGTCGCCGGCCACCGGCATGTAGCGATCGTAAGCGATGCTCCAGTCCGCCTGCTGCAACTGCGATGCGCGATCTTGCTCGTTGCGTTGCACCTCGAAGGCCGCGCTGGGATCCGGCACTCCGAGCAGCCAGAAGCGCAAATGTTCGAGCGGCAGCTCGAACCCCAATTTCTCCTGCAGCTCGCCCATCACGGCATCGCTCGGCGGCGCACCGTTCAACGACAGTCCATCGGGGGTGCGTTCCAGCACCAAAGCGCCGACGCCGAACGGTCCCGACAAATGAACTTCCTCCGAGTCACAGCGTTGCCGCCAATTCACGCTGGCCTGCCAACCTTGCGCGGCGACGGCGACCGCGGCGCGGCCGTCGAGTTGCCAGGCGCATCGCCGCTGCAAATCAGCGACTCTCTGCTCCCAGCCCTCTGCCGCAGTAACCGGCGCTCGCCGGCTCGTCGCGCAGGCGGCGAGCAAGAGTGAACACAGTACGACGGCGGTTGCGCGATGCACGAAGAATCAATACACGGTGGTCGACGGTTTCGGCGCGGGAAACGCGGGTGGCGGTGGGGGTGCGGTCTGTGGTGCCGGGGGCAAAGGCTGCGCCGGCACCGGTGCCGGGGGTACGGCGTGAAATCGCTGCCGCGTCGACTTGAGCAATCGATTGTCGCCGTCGGTTGAGCCGGCTTCGGACCAGATGTGTTCGGCATCGGCGGGCCTGCCGAGGCGCCACAAGACCTCGCCCAAATGCGCCGCGATATCGCCGCCGCGATCGTCTTGGTAGGCGGCGTTCAAGTAGGGTTCCGCTTCCGCATTGTGGCCTTGGCGGAACAATACCCAACCCAGGCTGTCGAGAATCGCCGCATTTTTTGGCGCGACGGCATAGGCCCGTTCAATGAGCTTTCGAGCATGCGAAAGCTCGCGGGAATGATCGGCCAGGGTATAGCCGAGCGCGTTCATCGCCGCCGGATCATCGGGTCTGGCATTCAGCAGTCCGGCCAGTTCATGCAACGCCGCGGCAACTCGGCCCATGTCCTCGTACGTCGATGCCATCGCATAGCGCAAGTCGACGCTGTCGGGATAGTCCTTCATTCCGCGATCGAGAACGCTGATGGCGTGGGTGTAGTCGGCCAGGTCGGCGTACATCCGCGCGCGCGCCGCCAGAATTTCCGGTGCGCGCTGCGGTTCGTCCTCGACGAGCCGGTCGAGCAACTCCTCGGCCGCCGCCGCCGCACCGTGCTTCTGCAGTATCGCGGCCGCCCGCAGCAGCGCCGGTACCGTGTTCTCGCCGCTCTGTACCTGCGCGTAGAAGCGCAGCGCCTGTTCGGGATCTCCGCGCCGATCGGCGATCAACCCTAAATAGTAGAACGCATCGTCCAAATACCGCTCCGTCCGCACGAGCTGCGCAAACCTCTGGGTCGCGGCTTCGAAATGTCCTTCTTGATACTCGACCAGCCCGAGCAATCGAACCGCGACGGGCGCGTAGTCGGAGTTCTGCGTCAGAATCTCCAATTGCTGCGATGCCGCCGAGTCGCGCTGCGCGGTCATGAGCAAGAGCGCATAGTCGAGGCGGTTGGCGGGCGTGTCTTGGCGTGCGATCGCTTCCTGTGCCCGAGTGAGCGGCCCGTCGACGTCGCCCGCCATGATCTGTGCGCGCTCGAGGGTTTGCAGCAACTCATGGTGCCCCGGGTCGCCCTCTGGAACGGCCGCGCTCGCAAGAGCCAACGCCGCCGTCAAACTGCGCACCGCCGCCGCCGGATCGTCCGCGCGCAAGGCCGTGAGTCCCTGCACCCGAAGCGCGGCCGCGGAGGATGGGAACGCGCCCACCAGTCGATCGGCGACCTGGCGCGCGCCGAAGATGTTGTCGTTGCCGCCAAGCTCGGATTCGAGCGCCATGAATTCCGCGTCCGTGCCGATGGGCGAGTTCGCCAGCACCGTGCGATAGTGAGCCGCGGCCTGATCGATCTTGTAAAGCGCCAAGGCCGCTCGCGCCGCCGCACGCTGTGCCTCCACCGACTGGGGATCGACTTGCAGCCAACGCGCAGCCACCTTCTCGGCCAGCGAAGGCTGCAAGGCCTCCGCGGCGACTTGCGCAGCCCGTTCCAGCAATTTCACGTCGGTTTCGTGGGCCGCCGCCGCCGCATATTGCAGCGCTGCGACGCGCGGCTGGTGGCGCGCCAGGGCTATCTCGGCCGTGACCGTATAAAATGACTGCGGGGCGCTCTCATCGGGCTTCGGATGGATGGCGGCACAGCCGGCGCTGACGGCCAGCCCAAGCCCAATTGCAGCCCTGGTGAAGTTTGGAATCGAGAACACGGCCGCACTATAGCGAAATGAGTACCCCGCTGCCGTGGATTCCTGCAGAATCAGAGGGTTACGGTCCAAAAGCGCGTCAATGGCATTCAACGTCCTCGGTATCAATCACAAGACCGCTCCGGTCGCACTGCGCGAGAAGGTGGCGTTCAGCGAGGAGCGATTGCTTGCCGCCTTGCAGACATTGCGCCAGGAGCTCGGCGTGGCGGAGGTGGTGATCTTGTCCACCTGCAATCGCACCGAGGTGTATTGGGCAGGATCGGCGAGCGGCGAGGAACTGTCGCGATGGCTGGAACGTCACCACGGCCATAATCTCGACCTTGCTCGCAGTCTGTACGTTCACCAGGAACAGCGCGCGGTTGAGCACGCCTTCAGTGTGGCGTCGGGCCTCGACTCGATGGTGCTCGGCGAAGCCCAGATACTGGGTCAGCTAAAAGATGCGTATCGCATGGCGCAAGCGGCCGGAAGCACGGGCCCCGCGCTCAACAGGCTGTTCCAAGCCGCGTTTTCAGCGGCCAAACGCGTGCGCTCCGAGACTCGCATCGGCGAGAACGCGGTCTCCCTCGCCGCCGGCATAGTGAGCCTGGCACGGCGTGTGTATTCGGACTTGAGTGCGCACACCGCGCTCATGGTGGGTGCCGGGGAGATGAACGCGTTGGCGGCTCGCCACCTCGCGAGCGCCGGCGTCAAGCGCATGGTCATCGCCAACCGCACACTGGCGAGGGCGCAGGCGCTGGCGTCGGAACTCAAGGCGCACGCGGTCGGACTCGCGGACTTGGAGCAGGAACTGGCGGAGGCCGACATCGTCATCTCCTGCACGGCCAGTGTGGTCCCTCTCATCACCAAGAGTGCGGCCGAGGCGGCCATCCGCACACGCCGGAGGCGGCCGATTTTCATGGTCGACCTGGGCGTCCCCCGCGATATCGATCCGGCCGTGGCGGATCTCGAGGATGTGTACCTGTTCTCCCTCGATGATCTGCAACAGCTGATCGACGAGAATCGCCAACAGCGCGAAGTGGCGGCGGGCGGCGCGCGGCAGCTCATCGAGGAAGAGGTCTCGCGATTCCTGAGCGAGTCGCGGGCCCACGACGCAGGTCCCGCGATCCGCGCGCTGCGTGAGCAGGCCGACGGCATACGGCTGCAGACGCTGGAGCAGGCGCGACGCCTCCTGGCAGCGGGCAAACCCGCCGATGAAGTAATCGAGTATCTTGCCCATACCCTGACGAATCGGCTGCTGCACGCGCCCACGCAGGCGCTGCGCCAGGCGGCGGAATTGAAGGATTTCGCCCTCGCGGAGGCCGTCACCCAGGCGTTGATCGATGAACGCGACCGGCAATGAGGCCCAGGAACCTGCCTGGGTGTTCCCCGTGGCCGCTATAATCCGCCGCCATGAAAGACTCCATCCGGCGCAAGCTCGAGAAATTGGACGAGCGTTTCGAGGAAATCAGCCGCCTTTTGTCGGACGCGGGCGTCATTGCGCGTCAAAATCAATTCCGCGAATTGTCGATGGAATATTCGCGGTTGGGTCCCCTCATCGAGCGCTATCGACGCTTCTCCGCACTCGAACGCGACCTAGGCGTGGCCCGGGAGCTGGCCTCGGATGACGATATCGCCACCCGCGGCATGGGCGAGGACGAACTGGCGGACCTCGCCCCGCGCATTTCAGCCGAGGAACTCGAGCTGCAGCGCCTGCTCATCCCGAAGGACCCGCAGGACGACAGCAACATATTCCTGGAAGTGCGCGCCGGCACCGGCGGCGACGAGGCCGCGATTTTTGCCGGGGACTTGTTTCGCATGTACACCCGTTATGCCGAATCCAAGGGCTGGGAGGTCGAGACCTTGAGCGAAAGCCAGGGGGAGCATGGTGGCTACAAGGAAATCATCAGCCGGGTGATCGGCCGCGGAGCCTATTCGCTGCTCAAATTCGAGTCCGGCACGCATCGCGTGCAGCGCGTGCCCGCCACCGAGGCCCAGGGGCGCATTCATACCTCGGCCTGTACCGTGGCGATCCTGCCCGAATTGCAAGAAGTGGAAGCCGTCGACTTGAATCCGGCCGACCTGCGAATCGATACTTTTCGCGCCTCGGGCGCGGGCGGCCAGCACGTCAACAAGACCGATTCGGCCATTCGCATCACCCACATTCCCACCGGCGTCGTGGTCGAATGCCAGGACGAGCGTTCGCAGCACAAGAACCGTTCGCGCGCCATGTCCCTGTTGAAGGCCCGGCTGCTCGCCGCCGAGCGCGAAAAGCAGCAGAGTCAGCAGGCTCAATCGCGCAAGTTGCAGGTGGGTTCCGGCGATCGTTCCGAACGCATTCGCACGTATAATTTCCCGCAAGGCCGGGTGACCGACCATCGCATCAATCTCACGCTCTACAAGCTCGACGATGTCATGAACGGCAACCTCGACGAGCTGATTCGTGCATTGAACCAGGAATACCAGGCCGAAGAGTTGGCGCAGCAAGTTGAGTAATCTCACCCTGGATGTCACGCCGCGGAATACCGTCGCAGAGTTGCTGCGAAGCGGCGCCCGCGCGCTCGTGGGCCGCAGCGAATCGCCCAGGCTCGATGCGGAACTATTGCTGGGGTCACAGCTTGGGATGTCGCGCGCCGGATTGGTCGCACACGACCACGATGCTGTCGACGCCGAGCGCGCACTCGCCTATGC
>JBARBX010000563.1:0-3344 GCA_049793535.1 Steroidobacteraceae bacterium
GTGATTACATCACCGAGTCACCTCACGCTGCGGGTATCCGTACCTCCTTCCGTTCGAGCGCGGATTGTAGTAACATTGCTACATTCGAATCCTTGGGAGCAGTTGCCGTGAAGATCACCACCCTCTCGAGCCGCGAGTTCAATCAGGACACCAGCCGTGCCAAGAAGGCTGCGACGAAGGGTCCTGTGTTCATTACCGATCGCGGCACGCCCGCGCATGTACTTCTCAGCATAGAGGAGTATCAACGACTGACGGGAGGACAGGGCAGCATCATTGACAAGCTGGGTCTGCCCCGCGGCGTTGAGGACGTGGAGCTCGAGATACCGCTGACGGGCGAACTCGCACGGGCGGCAGAATTTAGCTGATGTTTCTGCTCGACACCAATGTAATTTCCGAACTGCGAAAGGCCAGTGCGGGCAAGGCCGACGCCAACGTGATGGCCTGGACCCGGAGCGTTCCTGCAGCGAGCCTTTTTCTGTCGGCCATCGTCATCCAGGAGTTGGAAATCGGTACATTGCTTGCCGAACGGCGCGATGCGGCTAAAGGAGCATTACTGCGTGCGTGGCTGGATGAGCATGTGCTGCCCACTTTTTCCGAACGGATCTTGCCCGTCGATACCGCCGTGGCGCTTCGCAGTGCCGCTCTACACGTCCCAGATCCTCGGCCGATCAGAGACGGGCTGATCGCGGGGACTGCGCTGACTCATGGCATGACCTTGGTCAGCCGGAATGTCTCGGATTTTAAATCCACCGGCGCGCGTCTCCTGAATCCATGGGTCGACCGGCCAGGGGCCGATTCATAAACGCGCGATCGCGCGCGCAGCAGCGCGAGCGGCACCAGCGCGACCAAGGACAGCCAGTCGAGCGACCCGCCGCCGCCCGAGCCGCGCTGATTCGAGACGATTCGGACGTTTGCCTTGCCTGCATGAACGTCGGCCTCGAATGCGGTGAGCGCCGTGTCGAAATGGTCGATCATTTGTTTGGTCGCCGCGTCGAATCCGTCGGCCGCCGCTTCGCGCAAGCGGCGCGGCTCGTCGATCAGCTTCACATTGCCGTGCCGGTTGTCGAAGCCGCCGGCGCGCAGCACCAGTGAATGCGTCGCCGGATCGACCACGGCCAGATCCACCAAGGTCGAGACATCGTGCCGCGTGCCCTTGAGGATGTACGCGCCGACGATGGTCACGTAGCCCAGCGACCAGTCATTGCCATCCTCGTGCGCGACCTGATCGTAGGACACCAGTGCCATCAGGTCGATGCCGTAGAGGTGCTGCACGCCCTGCAAGCCTTCGAAGCCGCGCCTGCCTTGCAGGTAGTAGTCGGGGATCAAGACGATCTCGGCGACGAACTTGCGGGAAATGAAGCGCTGCCGAATCTGTTCCAGCAAGGCTTCCTTGTGGGCGGCATCCAATCCGTCGATCCCCTCGGGACCCCTCGAGGGCAGGAAGGCCAGACCCACGCGCAACGGTAGCTGTAGCTGCGGCTGCGCATCTTCGGCGGGTGGTGCCGCGCCGTTGGGATACAGGAATTCCACCAGGCTGGTGGAGTTCTGTGTGTGCCGCTGGCACGAGGAGAAACAAGGCAAGCCCACGCAACCCGTCAAACCAAGCATCAGTGCCAGAGCGAAGAGTGTATTCACGCGCATAAGCCCTCCATTGCGATTCGCGGGGCACGCTAGCGGGTGGGGGTCGCTTGAAGCAACTTTTATCGCCATGGATGCGCTGAGTGGTCCAGTAGGTATCGTTATATGATACCTTTGCGGCCATCGACCGAGAGGCTCATGGCGGAACAGGCGTTGATCGTTGCGGAGCTGAAGCGCGCCTTGCGCGAGCGCGGCCTCACCTATGCCGCCGTCGCCAAAAAGCTGAATCTGAGCGTCGCCAGCGTCAAACGCTTGTTCTCGGGCGGCGACCTCTCGCTGCGGCGAGTGGACCTCATTTGCGAGCTGCTGGAGACGAGTCTCGCGGAGGTGCTGGCACGGGCACGCGATCGCCCCACCGCCGATCAGCTCACACAGGCGCAGGAGCAGGAGATCGTGGCGGATCCCCGGCTGTTCTTGATCGCGTGGCTGGTGCTCAATCGCGCACCGCTCGAGGAAATCGTGCGCTCGTACACGTTCACCGAGCGCGAGGTGCTGAAGTTTTTCCTCAAGCTGGATCAATTGAAAGTCATCGAACTGCAGCCGGGAAACCGCGTGCGCCTGTTGGTCAGCCGGCATTTTAGCTGGCGTGCCGGCGGGCCCGTGCAGCGCTACATTCACCAGAAACTGCTGCGCGAGTTTATGTCCAGTCATTTTTCCGGATCTCAAGAGGAATTCTTCTTCCATGGGGGAGTCGCGTCGGAAGCGGCGCTCGGGGAGATCAAGCTGGCGTTGCGCAACGCCTCGCGGCAATGCGCCGAAATCATGGAGCGCGACCGGGGCCGACGAGAAAGGCGTCTCGGCGCCGCGTTTTTGTTGGCGCTTAGGCCGTGGAGCTACAGCGGTTTTCGGGAGTTCGAACGCTGAGGTTGCGCGCAGCGCATGGAAACCGTAGACTTCCGCGCCTCTTCCAGGGGGTGCTTAGCTCAGCTGGTAGAGCATCGCCTTTACACGGCGAGGGTCGGGGGTTCGATCCCCTCAGCACCCACCAACAGCGGAGTGGTAGTTCAGCTGGTTAGAATACCGGCCTGTCACGCCGGGGGTCGCGGGTTCGAGTCCCGTCCACTCCGCCATTTCCTTTAAAGATCGCGCGGACTTGTTTGGCCGCGCCGGGGAGTCTGTCAGACTCCAAGGGTATGAAGGGGTGGGATCATGCTGCAGACGATACATGACAAGTTGAAGGGCTGGCTCGCGGGCGTGGTGCTCGGCGCGATCGGCTTGGTGTTCGTGTTCTGGGGAATCAACTGGACCCTGTCCGCGCCCAACTACGCCGCCAAGGTGAACGGCAGCGAAATACCCCGCAACGAGGTCACGCAGTCCTACCAGCAGCAGCTCGCGCAGCTCGAGCGGCAGAGCAATGGCACGCTCAGCGACGTGCAGCGCAATGCCATCAAGAGGCGCGTGCTCGACCAGTATGTGAACAGCGAGGCATTGATCACCCATGCCGATGAACTTGGCTATCGCGTCAGCGACGCCGAGGTGCTGCAGGCCGAGTGCGAGATTCCCGCCTTCCAAGTGGACGGCAAGTGCGACACGGCGCATGCCGTGGCGGTGCTGCGCGCGCAGGGCCGTTCCATCAATGAAATCGAGGCGCTGTTCAGGCGCGACGTCAAGCTGAAGCAGCTCGACGCGGCCCTTTCCACCTCGAGCTTCGTCACCCCCAGCGAATTGAAGCAGCTACGTACTCTCACCCGGCAGCAGCGCGAGGT
>JBARBX010000564.1:0-9227 GCA_049793535.1 Steroidobacteraceae bacterium
CCACCGGATAACGCGGTGGTGGCGAATTGGTCGGCGAGTGATTGACTCATAGATGGGACGGCAAAAACCTCAAGTACATCAACGTGATGAGAGGTGGGAGCGGTCTTAGGAACCGATCGCTAGTTTAGCCGAAGGCGCCACAATATGGAATGTGACGGCGTCCGTCAGAATTACAAGATCGGCTCGCCGACGCTGCCCTTGAGGAGCGAAATCTCGTACAGGATGAGACTTGTGTAGGCGATCAGGACCCCGTACAGCACCCATTCGACCTGCAGCAGCCGCATGAATCGGTAGCGCGCCACATACACCATCAGGATGATGCCGGCGCTGGTCATGGCCATTTTCAGCGCCGCGAACATCGCCACGTGGCGGTAGACCAGACCCGCCATGAGGGGATTGACCTCGACCGCGCCCCGTTGCAGCAAGACCAGCGTCAGGAATGCATCCACGACGCATAGAAGGAGGATGCCGATCGAGACGGCAAGCAAGTGCGCCGCATGCCAGTCGAGGAAATGGCTGCTGTCGCCGTGGCGCCGCGGCGGCGAGCGCCGCCGGGGGTTGAAGCTGCCGTAGCAGGCGGACCACCAGAGGCGCCGGCGCCGCTCGCGATCGCGCCGTTCGCGCTTCAATCCGGGGCCGGGCTGGGTATGGTGCTGCATCCATCGCACTATCGCGACACGCCGGGCCGGTGGGCAAGCCCGATGCGTCATAATGCGCCGCCGCGTGAATTATATTTCCTAGGAAGCGGTGACCAAGCGGGCAACGAACTCGCTCACGGGCATCGCCGCCAGCGCGTTTCGGTCCGCGAACATGGCCAGGATCGATTCGGACTGCTTCGCGCTGAAATACGCGGCGACGCTGGCCTCGAACTTCTCGATGAGCTTGGGGTTACCCTCCTCACGCCGCTTGCGGTGGCCGATGGGGTAGTCCACCTGTACGCGCCGGCTGGCCGACCCGTCCTTGAAAAACACCTGCACTGCATTGCCGATGTAGCGCTTGCCCGGGTCGTAGTACTCCTGCGTGAACGCCGCATTCTCCCGCACCTGCATCTTGGCGCGCAGCGCATCGACCCGCGGATCCTCCGCGATGCGGTCCTCGTAATCCCGGGCTTCAAGCCTGCCGAACAGCAGTGGGATCGCCACCATGTACTGAATGCAGTGGTCGCGGTCCGCGGGATTCGCGAGCGGCCCCGTCTTGTCGATGATGCGAACGCCGGGCTCCTGCGTCTCGATTGCGATGCGCTCGATGTCGCCTATCCGGGAGGTGATTTCGGGGTGCAGAGTCATTGCCGCTTCGACCGCGGTCTGCGCATGAAACTCCGCCGGATACGATATCTTGAACAGCACGTTCTCCATCACGTAGCTGGCGAAGGGTTGCGGCAAAGCCAGCGGTTTTCCGTTGAACAACACATCTTGAAAGCCCCAGGTCTTGGCGGAGAGCGCCGAGGGATAGCCCATCTCGCCCTTGAGAGCGAACCACGCATGGCGCACGGCTCGGCTGGTCGCATCGCCGGCGGCCCAGCTCTTGCGCGACCCGGTATTCGGAGCGTGGCGGTAGGTGCGCAGCGCGCCGCCGTCGATCCAGGCGTTCGAGACGGCGGCGATCACCTGATCGCGCGAACCGCCGAACATCGCGGTGACCACTGCGGTCGAGGCCACGCGCACCAGCAGCACATGATCGAGCCCGACACGGTTGAAGCTGTTCTCCAGCGCCAGCACGCCCTGGATTTCATGCGCCTTGATCATGGCGGTGAGCACGTCGCGCACCGCAACGCTCCTGCCCGAGCGCGACAGATAATCGGCCACGGCGAGGATGCCGCCGAGATTGTCCGACGGATGGCCCCATTCGGCCGCCAGCCAGGTGTCGTTGAAATCGAGCCAGCGAATCATGGCCCCGATATTGAAGGCGGCGTTGATGGGATCGAGCTCGTAGGCCGTACCCGGAACCCGCGCGCCATTGGTGAGCGTGGCGCCCGGCACCACGGGACCCAGCAATTTTGTGCAGGCCGGATATTTCAGCGCCTGAAAGCCGCAGGCCAGCGTGTCCATGAGGCAGTAGCCCGCGGTCTCGTAGGCGAGAGCGCTCCTGATCTCGAAGCTCAACGCATAATCCGCAATCGCGGTCAGTATGGGATCGGGCGCGGGACGCTCGGCGGACCTGATGTCGTGGGACATGAGTTTAAGGACGCCGCGCCAGCGGGACGAAGGGCAGATTGTCCGGCCCCGTGTAATTCGCGCTCGGCCGAATGATCTTGCCGTCCTCGCGCTGCTCGATGACGTGCGCCGCCCATCCCGAGGTGCGGCTGATGACGAACAGGGGCGTGAACATCGCCGTCGGCACGCCCATCAGGTGGTAGGAGACGGCGGAGAACCAGTCGAGGTTCGGGAACATTCGCTTGATGTCGTGCATCACCGATTCGATCCGTTCGGCGACCGCGAATCCCCGCATGTCGTTCACCTCGCGCGCGAGTTCGAGCGAGACCTGCTTGATGATCTGATTGCGTGGATCCGAAATCGTATACACCGGGTGGCCGAAGCCGATGATGACTTCCTTGTCGGCGACCCGGCGGCGGATATCCGCTTCGGCGGCGTCCGGCGTGGCATACCGGCTCTGAATCTCGAACGCGACTTCGTTGGCGCCGCCGTGCTTCGGTCCTCGCAGCGCGCCGATGGCGCCCGTGATGCAGGAGTACAGGTCGGAACCGGTGCCCGCGATCACCCTCGCGGTGAAGGTCGAGGCGTTGAACTCATGCTCGGCGTAGAGATTGAGGGAAGTGTGCATGGCCCGCACCCAGGACGCGGAAGGCGCGCGGCCGTGCAACAGGTGCAGGAAATGGGCGCCGATCGAGTCGTCGTCCGTTTGCACGTCGATGCGCCGGCCGTCCCGCGAGTAGTGATGCCAGTAGCACAGCATCGATCCCAAGGACGCGAGCAGCCGATCGGCAATATCGCGAGCACCCGCGCCACGGTGCTCCGCGGGCTCGGGAATGCGGCAGCCGAGGGCCGAAACCCCGGTGCGCAAAACGTCCATGGGATGGCTTGCGGCCGGCAGTTGTTCGAGCACGGTGCAGACCGCGGCCGGCAGTACCCGCAGCGCCTTGAGCTTGGCTTTGTATGCGCCAAGCTCCGCGCGATTCGGCAGCTTCTCGTGGATCAGCAGATGGGCGATCTCCTCGAACTCGCATTCGCCGGCGATGTCGAGAATGTCGTAGCCGCGGTAGTGCAGATCGTTGCCGGTTTTGCCGACGGTGCTGAGCGCGGTGTTGCCCGCCGTTACGCCGGACAAGGCCACCGATTTCTTGGGCTTGAACGCGGCGGTCTGGGTTTGGGCCTGGGCATCGGGCATGTTCATATCCTGACCTCCGTCACTTTTCCTTTCCGGCGGCGAAAAGCTGGTCCAACTTGGCCTCGTACGCGTGATAGTCGAGGTACTTGTACAAGTCCTCGCGGGTCTGCATCAGGTGCAGCACGTTCTTTTGGGTGCCGTCGCGGCGAATCGCCTGGTAGGTGGCGAGCGCCGCCGCATTCATCGCCCGATAGGCGGAGCAACAATGCAGCACAATGTCGACGCCCACCGAGCCCAGCTCCTCGCGCGTGTACAAGGGTGTTTGGCCGAACTCGGTGATGTTGGCGAGAATCGGTACCTTCACCGCCTCCTTGAACCGCCGATACATTGAAAGCTCGGTCATCGCCTCTGGAAATATCATATCGGCACCCGCCTCGACGCAGGCGATCGCGCGCTCGATGGCGCGCTCCATGCCCTCCACGGCCAGCGCGTCGGTGCGCGCCATGATGACGAACGCGGCATCGGTACGGGCATCGACAGCCGCCTTGATCCGATCCACCATCTCTTGCTTCGAGACCACTTCCTTGCCCGGCCGGTGGCCGCAGCGCTTGGCCCCCACCTGATCTTCGATGTGCAGCCCGGCGGCGTTCTGCTTGATGAAGGATTTCACGGTGCGGGCGATATTGAACGCTCCTCCCCAACCGGTGTCGGCATCCACCAGCAGCGGCAGGGAGCAGGTGTCCGTGATGCGGCCTATGTCGATCAGCACATCGTCCATGGTGCTGATGCCAAGATCGGGAACGCCCAGTGAATTGGCCGCGACACCCCCACCGGACAGGTACAGCGCCTTGAAACCGCAGGCGGCCGCCATACGGGCCGCGTAGGCGTTGATGGCGCCGACCATTTGCAAGGGACGCTCCGCCGCGACCGCGGCACGCAGCGCGGCACCCGGCGATACGTGGGGCGGCGTGCTCATACTCGTCCCGCCACCGGAATCAACGCGCCGGTAACGGCGCGGGCCTCATCGGATAACAAAAAGGCGATGACTTCGGCGGCATCGGCGGGGCTTACCCACCGGGTGAAATCCGCGTGCGGCATATCGAGCCGATTCCGCGGCGTGTCGAGGATGCTGGGCAGTATGGCATTGACGGTGATGCCGCTGTCCTTCAACTCGTCGGCAAGCGCTTCGGTCAATCTCGCTACTCCGGCCTTGGAGGCGGCGTAGGCGCCCATGCCCGTGGCGGCCTTGGCCGCGCCCATCGCGCCCACGTTCACGATACGTCCGCCGCCCGTCTTGATGAGGTGCGGCAACGCCGCCTGGCAGGACACGACGGTGGTGACCAGATTGAGTTTGTACATCGACTCCCAGGTTTGCAGGCTGCCGCCGGAGACTTTCTCCCAGGTGAAGCCGCCCGCAATGTTGACCAGCCCATCCAGTCGGCCAGCCTCTGCGACGATCCGCGCCATCACTGAGCGGGCGGCTGCCTCCTGCGTCAAGTCGACACCGCCGAAGTGCAATGACCCCGGCGGCTGCGCCGCTGCCGGCGCGCTCGCGTGAGCGAGCAACGCCACCCTGGCGCCATAGCCGCGTAAAGTGGCGGCCGCCGCCCGACCCAGAACGCCATCGCTTCCGGTAATCGCCAGAACCTTGCCCGATAATGTCACGCTCGAATTATCCTCGATCCGACCAGGGGGTCTCGGTGACCAAAGCGCTCAAAATGCCTGCGCGGAATTGCAACATGTATCGCCTGCCTCAAGAATGCAAGGCGCGGCGAAATTCGCCCGGAGCGGCACCGGTCCATTTTCTGAATGCCCGATGAAATGCACTGCGTTCGGAAAATCCCAATTCCAGCGCAATGTCCATGACGCTGCGGCTGGAGTGGCTCAGGTAGCCTATCGCCAAATCCCGCCGCAGATGGTCCTTGATCGATTGATAGGACGCGCCCTCCTCGTGCAGCCGCCGGCGCATGGTGGCGGGGGTCAAATTCAGCTCATGGGCCAGACTGTCGAAATCCGGTGCCTCGCCCGGCGAGAACTGACGCAGTCGCCGCCTGACCCTCGCGCTCAAGCTGCTGCCGTTCTTGTATTTCAGCAGGATGCTCTCCGGCGCCGTGCGCAGGAACTCCTTGATGGACCGCTCGTTCTGCACCACCGGCAGATCAAGATGGCTGTGCTCGAACACAATGGCGGTGTTGGGCCTGCCGAAACGTAAATCCGCGCAGTACATCAGCCGGTATTCCGCGCTGTGCGCCGGCTCCTCATAGCTGAACTCGGTGCGCAGAATGGGTATTCGCCGACTCACCAGCCAGCAGGACACCCCGTAGAGCAGCAGCAATAGAAGCTCGTGGGCGAAGACCCGGCCATTGGCGCCCGGGGCCCGCTCGTGGAGAACAATTCTCGCCTCGCCCGCGTCCCGAACCAGGGTGCCCGAGATGTCGTCCAGAATCAGGGAATAGAAGCGCAGGCTGCGATCGAGAGCCTGGGCCAGGGTTTTGCACGCCACCACCGAGTGGCACAGCATGGCGAAGCTGCCGCTTTTCATGCGGCGCGAATCCTGGCCGAAGAACTCATCGTCGAGCAGCAAGGCGACGCTGCGCCACAGGGCGCCGTAATGCTTGGCGGAGACACGTGCCTGCGGCACTTCCATCAGGCTCGGGGACAGTCCCACCTTCGTCAGCAATTCGTCGGCATTCAACCCGCGGTCACGGACGCTTTGCAGCGCGGCGGCGACGAAGCAAATCGAGATGGTTCCCGGTTCGGCAGGCCGCGTGGCCGCGACTGCCGCCCCTCGGTTCGAGTCAGCCGCCGAACTCACGAGCCTCGAATCGCTATTGACATGTCGCCTGCCCATAGAAGTAGCAATAGTTTACGCGATACGCTTAGGCAAGGATCACGTAAACTACGGAACTTAAGGCCCGTGCAACGTCAACGAACGAGACAACCATGACCACTCAACCCGCGGCAGTCCCGCAGCGAATACCTGCCGTCAAAATGCTGCTCGACGGCAAATTCATCGATTCGCATACCGGCGAATGGCATGACGTCGTCAATCCGGCGACTCAGGAGGTGCTTGCGCAAGTACCCTTCGCCACCGATGAGGAAATCAACGCCGCCGTTGCCTCGGCCAAACGGGCCTTCAAGACTTGGAAGAACACGCCGCTGGCCGCCCGCGCGCGCATCATGCTGAAGTTGCAGACGCTGGTGCGCGAACACATGGCCCGCATCGCGCTGACCCTGAGCGCGGAACAAGGCAAAACTCTGGCCGACGCCGAAGGGGATGTGTTCCGCGGCCTCGAAGTCGTCGAGCACGCCTGTTCGATCGGCAGCCTGCAATTGGGCGAGTTCGCCGAGAATGTGGCCGGCGGGGTGGATACCTATTCCCTGCGGCAGCCCATCGGCGTCTGCGCGGGCATCACGCCCTTCAATTTCCCGGCCATGATCCCGCTGTGGATGTTCCCCATGGCCATCGTCTGCGGCAACACCTTCGTGCTCAAGCCGTCGGAGCAGGACCCATTGACCCCCATGCTGTTGGCCGAACTCGCCCTCGAGTCCGGGGTGCCGCCGGGCGTGCTGAACATCATCCATGGCGGCAAACGTGCCGTCGATGCGCTTTGCACTCACCCCGATATCGCTGCCCTCTCCTTCGTAGGGTCCACCGCCGTCGGCACGCACGTCTACGGTCTGGCGTCGCAGCACGGCAAGCGCGTGCAATGCATGATGGGAGCCAAGAATCACGCCGTGGTGATGCCGGATGCCAACAAGGAACAGTCGCTCAATTCGCTGGTGGGAGCCACCTTCGGCGCCGCCGGCCAGCGCTGCATGGCCACCTCGGTCACGGTGCTGGTGGGTGCGGCGCAGAAGTGGATACCGGACATCGTGGCCAAGGCGAAGACGCTCAAGGTCAGCGCGGGCGTGGAGAAAGGCACGGATCTCGGACCGGTGGTGTCCAAGAACGCGAAACAGCGGATTTTGGGGTTGGTGGAAGACGGGATCAGGGAAGGCGCCAAGCTCGAACTGGACGGGCGCGCCATCAAGGTTCCGGGGTACGACAAGGGCAACTTCATCGGGCCGACGATTTTCTCCGGGGTGACGCCGAAGATGAAAATCTACACCACCGAGATCTTCGGGCCGGTGATGGTCATCGTCGCCGTCGACACCCTGGACGAGGCGATCGCTCTGGTGAACGACAATCCTTTCGGCAATGGCACCGGCATTTTCACGCAAAGCGGCGCGGTCGCCCGCAAATTTCAAAACGAGATCGACGCGGGGCAAGTGGGGATCAACGTACCGATACCGGTGCCTGTGCCGATTTTCAGCTTCACCGGATCGCGCGGCTCCAAGCTCGGCGATCTCGGCCCCTACGGCAAACAGGCGGTGCAGTTCTACACTCAGACCAAGACCGTCACCACCCGCTGGTTCGAGGATGGCGGCACCTCCGCCGGCGTGAACACCACCATCAGCCTGAAGTGATCCTGAATCGGGTCGCCTCATGGAAGTGTTGAGCGAAATTCGCAATCACGTTGCGTTTCTGACCTTGAACCGCCCGGCCGCGCTCAACGCCTTGTCGCTCGACATGATTGTTCGGCTGCGCGCGCTGCTCGACGGCATTTCCGAGGATCCGGAGGTGTATGCCGTCCTGATCCGGGGCTCGGGCGACAAGGCATTTTGCGCCGGCGGCGATCTGCGCGCCCTATACCAAAGCTTCAAGGACAAGGGATCGCTGCATCGCGAGTTTTTCGCGGCCGAATATGCGCTTGACCATTCCCTGTACTCCTACCCCAAGCCCTTCGTGGCCGTCATGGACGGCATCGCCATGGGCGGTGGCGTGGGAATCGCCCAGGCGTCCACGCTGCGCATCGTCGGCGACCGAACGCGCATCGCCATGCCGGAAGTGGCCGTTGGATTCTTTCCCGACGTGGGCGCCAGCCACTTCCTGTCGCGCCTGCCGGGCGCGCTCGGCACCTACCTCGCCCTGACCGGCGTCCAGATACGGGGGGCCGATGCCCTGTACAGCCAACTGGCCGACGTGTACCTGCCGCCCACCGCCATGGCCTCGCTCGAGGACGACTTGGCGGCCCTGGTGTGGGGAGACGATCGGGCCGGCGACTTGCGCACCTTCATCCGCGGGCGCGCGGCCCTGGGGCTGCACGCCCCTAGCTTGAGCGTGCTGCGCCCGGCCATCGACGCTCATTTTTCCCTCCCCACGGTGGGCGACATCCTGGCATCCCTCGACGCAGAAACACGCGCCGAGTACACCGACTGGGCGAAGGTATCCGCCCAAATGTTGCGCAGCCGCTCACCCACCATGCTTAGCGTCACACTGCGCGAACTGCAGCGCGGCAGGGATCTCCCCCTCGCCGCCTGCTTTCGTATGGAGCTTGGCCTGGCGCAGCGGTGCTTCCAGCAGGGCGACTTCATCGAGGGAGTTCGTGCCCTGATCATCGACAAGGACAAATCGCCGCGCTGGACTCCACGGGGCATCGAGGACGTCAACGCGGCCATGGTCGACGCCTTCTTCGATCATGGGTAGCGAGAGGAGAAGTACCTCATGCAGCTAGAAGACTCGCGCGCCGTCGTGACCGGCGGCGCTTCCGGACTGGGCCTTGCGGTGGCGAATCGCATCGTGGCCGCCGGCGGGCGCGTGACCATCCTCGACGTGAACGCGGAGCAAGGCACCGCGGCCGCCGCGTCGCTCGGCGAGCGCGCGCTCTTCATCGCCACCGACGTGACCGACGAAGCTGCGGCCGACGCCGCGCTGGGGCGGGCACGAGAGCGAATGGGGGGGGTCAACGTCGCGGTCAATTGCGCGGGTATCGGCACACCCGCTCGCCTGGTCGGAAGACAAGGCGTGATGCCGGGTGCCTTTTTTCGCAAAATGATCGAAATCAATCTGGTCGGCACCGTATTGATTTCGAAGGCCGCGGCCGCGGCCATGCAGCAGA
>JBARBX010000565.1:0-3377 GCA_049793535.1 Steroidobacteraceae bacterium
GTCGGGTTCTTCATTCAGCTGGGATACATGGGCGAGCAGCTCGACGACATTCTGGCCACGCGCGAATTGCTCGATGCGGCGCGGCCCGACGAGATCGGCGTCAGCGTCTCGTATCCTCTACCGGGTACCAAGTTCTACGAGTTGGTCAAGGCGCAGCTCGGAGGCAAGACGCATTGGCGGGAGAGCGACGATCTGGACATGATGTTTCACGGCACCTACACCTCCGATTTCTATCGTTCCGTGAGAAATCTCATGCACGATCAAGTCACTCTTCAAGGCGGCGGCACGCCGCCGGCGAGCGAGGAGCACGCGCGCGTGCGCGATGCTCTCGATCGGCGCTGGCAGGACCTGCTGAGCCGGGAGCTTGATTTTAGGTCGCAGCCTTCCAGGGCTGCGCTTGCCGGATGACGGCGCGAAGTGCCGCGCATCTGGCGCAGCGCGAGCACGCACAGAGTGCCGAGGCCTGGGCAGGCCACAATCAATGGTCGAAGCTCTCTCAAGGGCGCCGAATCCTGCGCTGGGTCACCTCGCGACCCGCGCGCCCGGCGACCATGCACGCGATGCGCGCCGCGTTCACGGAGGCGCCATGACCAGCCCAGCTTCGGCGCTTACCGGGAGATGCACGGGCTTGCTGGGCGATTCGGTGTCGCGAAATTATTCGCGCAAGCTCAGTCAATTCAATGCGTTCGCCGAGCCCGAGCTGCGGAGTTTGATCGCGGGCACGGGGTTGAAACCCGGGATGCGGATTCTGGATGCTGGATGCGGTACCGGGGAAGCGCTTGCTTGGCTGCTCGATGAAGTCGGGTCTACCGGAAGCGTGATCGGCCTCGACCTGGCGACAGCCCATGTGGAGGCTGCTCGTCGGCGAGTCGGCGAACGCATCGAGGTTCTGCAGGGCGACTTGGCAGCGGCGCCCCTGGCTGCCGAAAGCATCGACTTCATCTGGTGCGTCAACACGATCAATCACCTGCACGATCCGCTTCAGGGGATCGATCGACTCGCCACTTTGCTGCGGCCTCGCGGCCGGTTTGCATTGGGCCAAAGCTCGCTTTTGCCCGACATGGTCTTCGCCTGGGATTCGAGACTCGAGCGAGTAACCAATGAAGCCGTGCGCCGCTACTACCGCGAGCGCTATTCCCTGGAGGAACGCGATCTTACTTCGGTCAGAGCGCTGGTCGGGCTGATGCGACAAGCCGATTTTCGGAACGTCGCCGCAAGGACCATATTGATCGAGCGTGTATCTCCGGTGGACGAGGCCACCGAGCGCTACCTGCTGGAAGCCATATTCAAGGATACCTGGGGCGAGCGGCTGCGGCCCTACCTGTCGGCCGAAGATTATGCGGCGCTCGTTCGACTGTGTGATCCGCAGCATGAGCAATTTGCGTTGCGGCGCCCGGACTTCCACTTTCTTCAGAGCTTCACAGTGGTGACGGGGGATGGCGCTGGCGGCGCGGAGTCCTAGAGCAACTGCGCGTACAGACTGAGGAAACGCATTGCCGTGTAGTCGGCATCCTCGCGAACTGCCCGCAGCTGCGCCTCGCGGGCGATGGACGTGCGCAAGTCGTCGTCGTCGAGCAGGCGATGGACGGCCGCGGCTAGGCCGGCACAGTCGCCGATAGGAACCGTCAGAGCGGCGCTCGGCGCCCATTCAGCCAGGTGGCCGACCGCGGTCCCGACCGTGGGTACCCCTGCGATCGCCGCCTCCAGCGCCACCAAGGGGCCCGTCTCATGGCGCGACGAGAGCATCAGGAGATCGGCCGCCTCGACGTGCGGACGAAGTTGCCGTTGCGTGAGGAATCCGTGAAATCTTACCGACGTTCTGAGCCCCAACTGATCGGTCAGTGCCTGCATTTCACCGCGCAGCAGGTCTTCGCCGACGATATCCATCTCGAAACTCGCGCCGGAGTCCTTGAGCGCGGCCAAGGCGCGCAGCAGCGTGGGCTGATCCTTCACTCGATTGAGGCTGGCGACGTGGATGAGCCGGGCCGGCCTGCCGCAGTCACGGCGGCTGGGCTTGCGGAGCGGCCAGGCACCCAAATCGACTCCCAATGGAATCCGCTGAGCTCCGATGCCCAGTTTGCCGAGCGCTTCGACGACCGGCGCGCTGGCTGCGCTGACCGCCGATACTCGGCCGAGTATGAATGCTTCGCGCAAGCGTCCGCGGCGGGTCAGCGCTGCGCCATAGCTGATCTCCGGCAGCGACGCCAATTCGCCGCCCGCAATGTGTACGAGGCTCGGTATCCCGAGTGTTTTCCCGGCGGTGGCCGCCACCAGCCCGCAGGTCCCGGACCAGATTGCATGCACCACGTCGAATCGCGAGGCCCGATGCAGCCGGTAAATTGCCAGGAGGGCGCGCAGCCCGGTGCGCGGCGAACCGATGTTGTGAACGTGCGCTCCGGCAAGATCCCATTCACCCGCCTCGGCTTCTTGCCTCAAGGCGATGACATGGACGTCGTTCTGCTGGGATAAGCGCGCAATCAGGGCGAGCAGCGCCGGAATGACGCGATATTCTCCTGACCGATCCACGCCGCCCGGCACAAGCAGCGCGATCCGCATTCAGCGTCCCGCCAGCAACGATCGCAGAGCCTCTACCGCCTCGTTCGGGTGGTGTCCCCGGCGCAGCTCGAAGGCCTCAATACCCGACATATTGCCGCTGAATTGCTTCCATTGCGGCTGACTGGCGGCATACGCTTGGGTATCCGCGAGGTCGGCCACCAGCGCAGAGGTCGAGATCGGCTTGAGGAGCGGTCGTTTGCCCGCGCTAAGCGGCGAGAGGATGATCGCCGCCACGATCTTAAGCGGACTCCTCGCAAGGCGGAAGCCATGGCGCCGCAGATCTACCTCGAACTTCCTGATGCCGCTGCGACGCTGAATAACCGGCGACTTGCGAACGGCCGCGGCCTCTCGCGAGCGTCCCAGCCAGGCCAAGGAATCCGTGCGCACGTGCAGAAAATTGGCAACGCCTGTGGCGAGCATGGTGTCCGGGGACACGAATACACTGTCCTCGGATAGAAAATCCAGGCCGTTCAGCACGCAATGCAAAGACACGGTGGATTTGCCCGAGCTACTCGGGCCCAGCAGGAGAATTCCGCGGCCGCCTTGACCCACGCAGGCGGCGTGCAGAGGCACCAATTGCTGGGCACGGGCAGCCAGTGTGAATACCGCGAACTCGATCAGCTCGTAGCGCGTGTGATAGGAGAAGCGCAGCATCTGCGGGCTGACCTGCACCAGGGCGGCACGTTGATCGGGGGAAATGACCACGAGATTCGCGGCGTCCGTGGCGCCACCGAGCAGGCCGGCGCCGGAAATCATCAGCAAGGGCGGCGGTTCCGCGCGGTTGAACCGACCGCGGCCGGATGTCAGCCACAGGTTCACAC
>JBARBX010000566.1:0-1726 GCA_049793535.1 Steroidobacteraceae bacterium
CTCTAACAATCGGTTGGAGCGATCGCGGGGCGCATCTTCGTTGAGCCAAGGAGGGAGTCGATGATTGGGATAAAGTGCCTTCGTTTGACGCTGGCGGAGCCCCGCGTCGCTCAACCTCATCGTTAGATGCCATTTCCAGCACCGCCAATTTGCATCCTTTGTGGCACGCCGCTTCCAATCGTGAAGGTTTGGTGGGCTGCCAAAACACTTCCGCGCCTCGGTCTCTGTCTGCTTCGGAAGACAGGAGTTTCATGTCCGTCATGCGGCACCCCATACATCATTGTCCAGAAGCACGCCGTCGTTGCGGGAACGGTCATATTCTTCGGAGGCGTAGCCCTATTTTCAGCCGCCCTAATCGTGCTCGGAAAGGTTCTGAATGACTCCCAGAGTGTGCTGTTGGCGCTTCCACTAGTTCTTCTCGCCGTTTGGGCGCAAATGCGAATTGCACCTCTATTTGCCCAGGTGCGAATTGCGTTGAATAATGAAGCTGCGGACTTTCCGCTTTCTAAGTATCGTCGTGCAAGCATCTAACAATCGGTTCGAGCGATCGCGGGCCGCGTCTTCGGTGGGCCAAGGAGGGGGTCGATGATTGGGATAAAGTGCCTTCGTTTGACGCTGGCGAAGCCCCGCGTCGCTCAACCTCATCGTTAGCGGACGTATTGGCGCCGTGATTCTGTTACCGAATCCGTGGGTCGCTTTGATCGTCCTCGCTGCAATCCCGATTCTTGTTCAGACCAAATCCGGCCCGGCCTTGCTTACCAAACGACCCCAGGCCCCCTTTGCGTGGTTCTTTCTGGCCGCCATCGCATTTGCCGGCGTTGTTCGAAGTCCGTGGCTTACGGACGCCTCCATCGGCGTAAGCGCAATTGTTCTATTCGCCAGTCCATTAGCACAAGCCGCAATATTCGTAACTCTCTATCGAGGATTCGCGGTCTTCGCCCATCGTTCGCCATTAATATATGACGAGACCTATCGTGGCCGACGGCCTAACGGGCGTAGGCACGTTGCTGACATGCTTTTTTGGGCTAGCATTTTGATCTTCGTCCTCGTAATTCCATGCATAGTCTGTTTTAACTTTGGTGTCGAGTTTCCGTCCAGGTATCGTTTCCGCTAACAATCGGCTCGAGCGACCACGGGGCCGCGTCTTCGTTGGGCGAAGGAGTAGGTCGATGATTGGGATAAATCAGCTCCGTTTGACGCCGGCGAAGCCCCGCGTCGCTCAACCTCATCGTTAGCGAGCGGTATAGATGGCATCTCAGCGTGAGACGCGCCAAGTTACGTGGCCTGATGGCACAGTATTGGCGACGACGGAACATCTTGACGGTGTGCCGGATGGCGTTAGTCGTTCCTTTTCGATGACCGGGAAGCTTCGGCAGGAGTGTCATTTCCTCGAAGGCAAGCTTCACGGCGAGTACAAATCTTGGTGGGATAATGGAAAGGTCAAGGAGCGGGGACAGTATGCTTCAGGGATCAGGGTTGGCCGCTACGAGTGGTTTGACCGCGATGGCACTGAGGTAAAGGTTGTGGATTATCCGCCCGCCCTCTAACAATCGGTTCGAGCGATCGCGCGGTGCAGTAAAGAAGACAGGGATAGGCCAAATGAACATATTCGTTAGCGTTGGTTCAACTTCGTCATCTCTTCAAGAAGAGTTCGTTCGCGCCATTGAAGATAGACTGCGTGCCGAAGGATTGGTGCCACAGACTGTGGGGCGGAATGTATTTAGCG
>JBARBX010000567.1:0-2787 GCA_049793535.1 Steroidobacteraceae bacterium
CCTCGGGTGCCGCCAACGGCGCCGCCGCCGAGGAATGGAAGGACTTCTAGTTCAATTGCCGGTACGGCACGGGGGTCAACCGACTCCCGTGCCGGGCGACCTGAAGGCAAACGCCACGACGACGGCGGCCAGCAGCAGCGCAAACGAGACGGCGTAGTTCCAGGCCATCTTCTCCTTCAAGAAGGTAGTGGCGAAGACGATGAATACGGCCACGGTAATCGCTTCCTGAACGATCTTCAGTTGAAAGCCCGTGAATAAGCCGAATCCCAGGCGATTGGCGGGTACGGCCAGGCAGTACTCGAGCAGGGCAATGAGCCAGGACACGAGCACCGCCTTCCACAGTGGCCATGAATGACCATACTTGAGATGCCCGTACCAGGCGAAAGTCATGAACACGTTCGAACAGGTCAGCAAAATGATGGTTTTCATGATTCCCATTTTATGCGTGCTGCACGGCAGCAATTACCTTGACACTCGGGCGGCCGGTTCCTACAATCGCCGGCCTTTGCCTTAAGGGCACTCTTGCGGGGCATACCGCCCGCTAATTTTAGTCATTGATTCACGCCGCTCACCAAGAAGCGGCCTCTAAAGGTATTTATGGCGACGACGACTCAACTAATTCGCACCGGCCGGAATGAGCCTGCCTGGAAGTCCAAGGTTCCGGCGCTGGCCGCGTCGCCCCAGAAGCGCGGCGTGTGCACGCGCGTCTACACGACCACGCCGAAGAAGCCGAATTCCGCCCTGCGCAAGGTGTGCCGCGTCCGCCTGACCAATGGCTACGAGGTCTCGAGCTACATCGGTGGCGAGGGCCACAATTTGCAGGAACACTCGGTGGTTCTGATCCGCGGCGGCCGCGTCAAGGATCTGCCCGGTGTGCGTTACCACACGGTGCGCGGTGCGCTCGATTGCGCCGGTGTCAGCGATCGCCGGCAAGGCCGGTCCAAGTACGGCGCCAAGCGCCCCAAGAAATAAAGGCCAGGAAGTAATCTAGTCATGTCCCGCAGAGCAGCAGCCCCCCATCGCACCATCCTTCCGGATCCCAAGTTCGGCAACGATATGTTGGCCAAATTCATCAATATGGTCATGGAGCGCGGCAAGAAGTCCGCCGCCGAGAAGATCGTCTACGGTGCCATCGACCGCATCGGGGACAAGAGCGGCCGGGCCGGCGGCGAAGCGATTGCTGTGCTGCAACAGGCACTGGACAACGTCAAGCCCGTGGTCGAGGTCAAGTCCCGCCGCGTCGGCGGCGCGACCTACCAGGTGCCGGTCGAAGTCCGCGCCAATCGCCGCCAAACGCTGGCCATGCGCTGGGTGATCGAGGCGGCCACGGCCCGCAGCGAGAAGTCCATGGCGCATCGCCTTGCCGCCGAACTCATGGAGGCCGCGGAGAATCGCGGTGCCGCGGTTCGCAAGCGTGAAGATACACACCGCATGGCCGAGGCCAACAAGGCGTTCGCCCACTACCGCTGGTAGGCAGCGCCGCCGCTGGTAATTCGCCCGCGAGGACCTATATAGAGAGATAGTTGGGCGACCATGGGGTCGCCTGAATTTTTTATGCTCGCGCAGCGAGCAGTTAACGGACGGGGTCGCTTCGACCCCGTTGAGGGTTGCGCGCAGCGCATAACATGGCAAGAACTACGCCCATCGAGCGATACCGGAACATCGGTATCTCCGCTCACATCGATGCGGGAAAGACCACCGCGACGGAGCGTATTCTTTTCTATACCGGCGTATCGCACAAAATCGGCGAGGTGCATGACGGGGCGGCCGTCATGGACTACATGGAACAGGAGCAGGAGCGCGGCATCACCATCACCGCCGCGGCCACGACCTGTTTCTGGAAGGGCATGGACAAGGGCTTCCCCGAGCACCGCATCAACATCATCGATACCCCGGGACACGTCGACTTCACCATCGAGGTGGAGCGTAGCTTGCGCGTGCTGGATTCGGCGATCGCGGTCTACTGCGCCGTGTCGGGCGTGCAGCCGCAGTCCGAAACGGTCTGGCGCCAGATGAACAAGTACGGCGTGCCGCGCGTGGCCTTCGTCAACAAGATGGACCGCGCCGGCGCGAACTTCCTACGCTGTGTCGAGCAGATCCGTACGCGGCTGCGCGGCAATCCGGTTCCCATTCAATTGCCCATCGGCGCCGAAGACGGCTTCGTCGGCGTGGTCGACCTGGTCAAGATGAAGTCGATCTGGTGGGACGATGAGACCCAGGGCATGAAGTTCGAGTATCGGGAGATTCCGCCCGACATGCTCAAGGAGTGCGAGCAATGGCGCGCCAAGATGATCGAGGCGGCCGCCGAGGGCAACGAGAGCCTGCTCAACAAGTATCTCGAGGGCGCCGAACTCTCGGACACCGAAATCAAGCAGGGCTTGCGCGCGCGCGCGCTCAAGAACGAAGTGTGCCTGGTGACCTGCGGTTCGGCGTTCAAGAACAAGGGTGTGCAGGCCGTGCTCGACGCCGTCGTCGAATACATGCCCTCGCCGACCGAAGTGCCGGAGGTGGTGGGCCAGAGCGAGAAAGCCGAGCCCATGACGCGCAAGGCGGACGACAATGAGCCGTTCTCCGCATTGGCGTTCAAGATTCTGAACGACCCCTTCGTGGGCAACCTCACCTTTTTCCGCGTCTATTCGGGCACGCTGAATTCGGGCGATCAGGTGTACGTGCCGAATCGCAGCCGCACCGAGCGCATCGGGCGCCTGCTGCAGATGCACGCCAGCGAGCGCTCCGAAATCAAAGAGGTCCGCGCCGGCGACATCGCGGCCGCGGTCGGCTTGAAAG
>JBARBX010000568.1:0-4128 GCA_049793535.1 Steroidobacteraceae bacterium
CGCCGCGTCCGCGCGGTGGCTGCCTCTTTCGCATCGACCTTGGTCTCGATTAACACGCGAACTCCTTGCTCCCATCGGCTCGAGCAACGCTAGCGCAACGTCGACTTTCCATGCCTGCGAATTCACATAACTTTGCATGCAGTATCGATACTGGCGGTTTCGTCACAGTGTTTTGCGGGCCAAAAGCGTGATCTAATTCACGTCGGGGGCATCGATGAACGACTTGCTCGATCTTGACCGTTATCCCATCGACCGGCCGAATTCGCCGCAAACCATCCGCTTGACCGCGCGCTGCCAGGCGGACCTGGCCGCGCATGGCATGTTCAATCTCGAGGGATTCGTGCGCGCGGCGGCGATCGAGCACGCGGTGTCCGAGATCGAGCCCTTGATGGACAGCGCGAGCTATCGGCATGCGCGTCGGCACAATGTGTATTTTCGCGACGAGGTCCCGGGTCTCGCTGCCGACCATCCGGCCCTCAGGCAGTTCCAGACGGTCAACTACACCTTATGCGCCGATCAGCTGGCCGGAACCGTCATCGACCGGATTTACGACTGGCCGCCGCTGGCGGATTTTCTGGCGCGCGCCATGAGCAAGCCGCGGCTCTATCCGATGGGCGATCCGCTCGCGCGCGTCAACGTCCTGGCTTATCGCCCGGGCGAGGCATTGAATTGGCACTTCGACCGCGCGCAGTTCACCACGACTCTGTTGATTCGGGCCGCCGAATCCGGCGGCGAGTTCCAGTATCGAAGCGCCCTGCGCTCGGATACCGACCCCAACTATGACGGCGTCGCGCGAATGCTGCGGGGAGAAGATCCCGAGGTTTCCACGAATACGCTTGCCGCCGGTACGCTGAATGTGTTCGCAGGAAGGAACACGGCGCATCGCGTCTCGCCGGTGATCGGCGACAAGAGCCGGATGGTCGCCGTGTTCTCCTACTACGACAATCCGGGCGTCACATTCAGCAGCAAGGAGCGCATCGGGTTTTACGGTCGGCCGGGATAGCCGGCCGCGATCAGCAACGATTGGAGTTTTCGATGGCCAAGAAAATTGATCTTAAAACCGTGCCGGTGGTCACCGGCTCGAGGTATCCGGCGCCGTTCGACGCACCCTGCGCGGCGCGCTCCCGGCAGCGGCTGGGAGACGCGGCAGAGTTGACGGACTTCGGCGTGAATTTGCTGCGCCTGCCGCCCGGGGTCTGGTCCAGTCAGCGGCATTGGCATTCGTCGGAAGACGAATTCCTATACGTCCTCGAGGGCGAGGTGGTGCTCGTGACCAACGCCGGCGAGCAGATCCTCAAGGCCGCCGACTGCGTCGGGTTCAAGGCAGGAGTCGCCGACGGGCACCATTTGCAGAATCGGTCGCCGAGAGAGGCGGTGCTTCTCGAAGTCGGGTCGCGCAAAGCCGGCGAGGACGAAGTGGACTATCCGGATATCGATCTGCGCTTCCTCAAGGGGCGCGGCGGATTTTCCCACAAGGATGGGAACCCATATTCCAAGCGTTGATGAATTGCATTCGGGGATGCGATCGGTGGCCAACAAATGTTTTTGGGCGGGACTGCTGCTGTTCGCAGCAATGCTGGCGCATGGTCAACAGATCGCAATCACCTTCGATGACCTTCCGGCACACGGGGAGATGCCGGCCGGGGTAACTCGGCTGGACATCGCACAATCGATTCTGGCGTCTCTGAAGCGGGAGCGGATGCCGCCGACCTATGGATTCATCAATGGCAAGCGCGTCGAGGAAGACCCCTCTTCGCTGGCGGTCCTTAAGGCCTGGCGCGCGGCGGGGCAGCCATTGGGAAATCATACCTGGGCGCACAGCGACTTCGACAGCGAGACCCCGGAGCAATTCGAAGCGGATGTGGCCAAGGACGAGCCCCTGCTCAAGCAACTCATGCGGAACAAGGATTGGCATTGGTTCCGCTATCCCTTTCTGCACGAAGGCGACACGGTACAGAAGCGGCGCGCGGTGCGTGCCTGGTTGGCGGCGCACGGCTACAAGATCGCCGAAGTCAACATGGACTTCGGCGACTATCTCTGGAATGCGCCCTATGCGCGCTGCATGGACCAACACGACGACGCATCCATTGGCAGACTGCACGACAGCTATTTGTCCGTTGCGGACCAATACTACGGCGTGTTCCGGCAACTCTCGCAAATCGTCTATGGGCGGGACATCAAGTACCTACTGCTGTTGCATGTCGGCGCATTCGACGCGAAAATGCTGCCGGAGCTGTTGGCGATGTACCGCAGCAAGGGCGTCCGCTTCATCAGCCTGCATGCCGCAATCTCCGATCCCGCCTACCGGGACGATCCGGATAGGGGGGAACCGACCGGGGGCGCACTGCTGGAATTGATGATGCGGAAGAAAAGCCTTACATTTCCGGAAAACACAAAGCCGTATAAAGAACTCGATGGCATGTGCCGGTAGCAACGCTGAATACTGGAGTCACGAATGACACTCACCGCATTTCAAGTTCATAAGTCCTGGCTGATTCGGGCGGTGCTGGTGCTGGTGGTCACCGGCCTGGTTGACGGTATCGTGGTGTGGTTCGCGCAGCGGCCCATTTTTTGGGCCGCGCTGATCGGATCTTCGCTGCCATTCTCCATGGTCATTTTCGTGGCTATCCCATGGCTGCGTGAAGAGAACCGGAAATCCAAGACCGCCGGCCCCGGGCCCCGGTAGCGCCGGACCGACGGTACGATTGAACTTTACCAAGCGTTAGCGGCCTATGATGGAAGCCTTCGGCACGCTCCACCAAGGAGGGATTTCATGCGCTACTTGACTCTGGCGGCCCTGGCCGGGACTTTAAGCCCGTTATTCGCGCTGGCAGACACACCGCCGAACGATGTGCCATTGGAAGAGCTGCACGCGTGGGATACCTACACCGTCGAATCGGACGGCCGCTACACCTTCGACACCGATTACGCCATTCTGGTGCGCAACGATGAGGGGGTTCATCGCTTTGCGCAGGTTTCGTTCCCGTACAGCGAATCCCGTGAAACTCTGGACGTCATCGAGGCCTATACGGAGACACCCGATGGACGCAAGATCCCGGTCCCGCCCGACAGGATTTTGACCAAGGAGAGTGCGGCGACGATGAATGCGGCCATGTTTGCCGACGTCAAAATCAAGATCATTGTCTTCCCCGATGTCGAAGTGAAGTCGACGCTGCACTACAAGACGCGGCAGACGGTGAAGGAGCCGTTGTTCCCCGGCTTTGTGAGCATCGAAGATCTAGTCGACCAGCATGTACTCGACGATGACGACAGGATCACTGTTTACGCCGCAAAGGGACTCAAATTCGCTCAGGATGTGGTCGGTTTCAAGGGTGGCATCATACGGTGCCCAGCCGACCAGGCGGATCGGACCTGCTATAGCTGGACCGCTCATAACACAGACTACGTACCGCCGGAGAACGGCGCAGTCAGCGCGGCGGACTATGGGCAGCACGTCGTGTTGAGCAACTTTGCCAACTATGAAGGCATTGCGGCCGCCTACTGGAGCCGCGCGGCGGACAAGGGGGAAGTCTCGCCCGCCACTCAGAGCCTGGCCGACGACTTGACTCGCGGCATCTCCGATCCCCGCGCTCAAGCGGAAGCCCTATACAACTGGGTGGCTCACGATATTCGATATGTCGCCGTCAGTGTCGGTGCGGGCAGCGTCGTGCCGCATAGTGCCGAGCAGGTTCTCGCCAATCGCTACGGCGACTGCAAGGACCACGTGACCCTGCTGCATGCCCTGCTCGCCGCAAAGCACATTGACAGCGTCGGCGTGTTGGTTGGCGCCAACCACCGTTGGGTCCTGCCGGGCGCTGCCGACAATCGAGTGTTCAATCACATCATTACCTACATTCCGGCACTCAATCTCTACGTGGATTCGACCTCTCAGTTTTCACGCTTCGGACAGCTCCCTGAGATTGAAGTCGGCAAGCTGGGACTGAAAACGCAGCCGGCCCCCGGCACGCGCCGGCTGGAGCCCATTGTGAGTACGCAGAGTCAGGCCAACATGACGACGAACGTCGTCTTGCAGCTCAACGAAGATGGCAGCGCCAGCGGCACCGCCGACGCTCAACTGACGGGCAATATGGAGATTGCAGTGCGCGCGGCCTTCGCGCACTTTCCTCC
>JBARBX010000569.1:0-4394 GCA_049793535.1 Steroidobacteraceae bacterium
AGGCAAGGCCGTGCGGCTCGCGCCCAAGGACGCCAGGGCGCACAACACGCTGGGCGTGGCGCTCGAGCGTGCCGGCCGGCTGCAGGACGCACTACATTGCTTCGAGCAAGCGCTGGCGTTCGATCAGAACAATGCAGAGGCGCACCACAACCGCGGTCTCATTCTGGCGGTCCTAGGGAGGCATGCGGAGGCGCTCGCCAGCATCGAGCGTGCGCTGGCGCTGCAGCCGCAGCAGGCGGCGGCCCACACCAACCGGGGCACTCAACTGCTGGCCCTCGAACGTCCGGCGGAAGCCTTGGCGAGTTTCGACAGGGCGCTTGGCATCCAACCGGGGGCCGCCACTCCCCGCCATAATCGAGGTCTCGCGCTCATGAGCCTTGAACGTCACGCGGAGGCGCTGGCGAGCTTCGACCTCGCGCTGGAACTCGCGCCCGGCCACGCGCCGACGCATCTGTGGCGGGCCAAGGCGCTGATCGCCTTGAGCCGGCCCGAGGAGGCGCTGGCGAGCCTGAACCGCCCGACACCTGCCCCGGCCGAGTTCGAAACCCACTTTCAACGGGGGGTTGCGCTCGCCAAACTCGAACGCTACGAGGAATCGGCGGCGAGCTTCAGCGAGGCGCTCATCCTCGATCGCAATTCCGCGGAGGCGTTCAATAATCGGGGAGCAGTGCTGGTGCGCCTATTCCGGCCCGCCGAGGCGCTCAATGACTTTCTCAATGCCGTCGTGCGCCGGCCGGATTATGTCGACGCCTACATCAATACCGGCAATACCGCGAAGGGCCTCGGGCATTACGACGAGGCACTGCACAATTTCGAGCGCGCATTGACCATCAGACCGGACGATCCCACGGCGACCTGGAGCAAGGCGGTTCTCAAGCTCGCGCTCGGCGCGTTTCAAGACGGCTGGCCCCTGTATGAGGCCCGCTTCCGTCTTCCGCATGCAGCCGCGCTGCAGCGTGGCTTCGAGGTACCTCGTTGGTCCGGGGTCGAGTCGCTCGAAGGCAAGACGTTGTTCGTTCACTCCGAGCAGGGGCTGGGCGACACCCTGCAATTCTGCCGCTATATCGGCGCGCTCGAGGCAATGGGCGCCAACGTGGTGTTCGAAGTTCAACCGCAGCTCAAGAAGCTGCTGCATTCACTCGACAGACGCGCAAGCGTCATCGGTCGAGGGGAGCCGCTGCCGCCGTTCGACCTCCACACCCCGCTGCTGAGTCTGCCGCTGGCGTTTCATACCGAAATGGCCAGCATTCCCGGCGGCGTGCCGTACCTCAAGGTCGATCCTGCGGCCATGCGCTCCTGGAAACAGCGGCTCGAGGTGCTGCCGGGTCTCAAGGTAGGGCTGAATTGGCACGGCAATCCGGAAGCGGAGAAGCATTCGGCGCTGCAAGCGCGCTCGTTTCCACTCCGAGCCGCCGCCGCGCTGGCGCGACTTCCGGGAGTTAGCCTCGTGTCGTTGCAGAAGGGCCCCGGCGCCGAACAGCGCGGCCAGGTTGAATTCGGCGAAGCGGTCATGCAGTTGACCGATCCGCAACGCCTCGGACCCGATGAAATCGCCGACGAGACAGCCGCCATCATGGTGGGCCTCGACCTCATCATCACGGCGGACACGGCTCTCGCTCATCTCGCCGGTGCCCTGGGGGTTCCCGTCTGGGTGGTTCTGCAGGCGGTGCCGGACTGGCGCTGGCTCATCGATCGCGACGACAGTCCGTGGTATCCGACGATGCGGCTATTCCGACAGCGTATTTCGGGCGACTGGGCCGAGGTACTCGGTCGTGTGGCTGCGGAGCTTGCGTCGGTGGCCCTGCAAGGCGATCGACTGGGCCGCGGGTGAGTGAACGCGTCTCCGCGTCAGTTGTTGACGTGCGAACGGTCGCTCTGTATCACGCGCAGCGCTTCCTGTGAATCAACGCGGTGAGCCTCTATCGACTGCGCGGTATCGCACGATTTAACCTCGAAACGCGAGCCGATCTGCTGTTCCCTGCGGCAGAAGTACTTCTCCCCACGGCGCATCTCGAGCTTGTAGCCGCGGGAGAGCAGCTCCTTTTCCTGGGGGGTCAATTCGTCCTTGCTGGCGGTGACGGTGATCGGCGGTTTGATAGTCGCCGATTCGGAAGTTGGGGGTGCCGTACTCTGTTGGGCCGGCGCCGCCGAATTGCTCTGCCCACCTGCCGATGCCGACGCGCTCTGCTGCGCGGGCGGCGCTGCAGTTGGCGCTGCGGTTGGCGATGCAGGCGGGGGCTCGGCTGCCAGAGCCCGGCAGAATACGCCCGTACACAGAACCGTCATCAATAAAGCTGTCACGCGCATGGTTTACTCCTGGCCGGTCGCGTCGGCTCGAGCGCGAGCTGTGGCACGATGCTGCAATTATACCGGAATTCGGGGGGTGAACACCAAAGGGACGTTGTCGCGAACGCCGTTAAACGAACCAGCAATTGGTTGCAACCGTGATGCGCGTGTCCCGCCCGTAATAGGGCGCAACCTCGTGAAACACATAGGAGGGAAACACGACCAACTGGCCGGCTGCCAGCCGGATGTCGAGCGGTCGGAGCGCATACGGGCGATGCAGCGCAGTATTGGCCGGATCGGTGTAGGCGTCGGCGCCTTGGCGCGTGTCCAGCAGTCGCAGGACGCCGCTGTCCGGTTGGTCGGGCGCGGCTTCGCCGGCGCGCACACAGTACACGGCCGACCAGGATGCGAGCGGGTGGTTGTGGGCAATGAAGGAGCCCGCGTACCGGGAGATGTGAAACCAGGTGTGGTTGTGGAACTTGAGCCGGCCGACGTCCTCGGCGCGCAACGTCGTCGTCTCGATCACCATCCGGGCTACCGCATCCAGCATGAAGCGGCGCAGCTCCTGAACGCAGGCTTCAGGCCAGCGGAACAGATTGAAGCGGCTTTCGAAAGTCTCCGCCTGCGGGACGTGGCTTGGCGTTGGATTTCTGTGTTCCTCCGTCTCGCGCTGCAGAAACAACGCCTCGAGCTCCCGATTGAGGCGCTCGCAAGGCGCAAGATGCGTCTCGCCGAACGGCACTGCGAAGAGAGGGTGGATCGCTAGGGTCGGATTCACCAGCGTCCCACTCCCTGCTGGCCCGGCGCAACGAAGCGAACCCGCACCGTCACCAGCACCAGCGGCCCGGGAGAGCGCACCAGTGCGATTTCGTGAGTGAGCGATGCGGGGAAGACAGCCATCTGCCCGGGCACCGGCCGCCAGCCGTAGTGGCCCGGCGTGAACGGCATCCGCATGGTGGCATTGGTGGCGTCCGCGAACATGCTGCCGAGGCGCGACTCGTACAGGCGCAGCAAACCGCTGTCCGCGCGCGTGGCCGAAGGCTCCGGCGCAGCAACGCAGTAGACGCCGCACCAGGCAGTCAATGGGTAGTTGGCCGCGGGTACGCGGCCGTTCAGGGCAACGACCGTAAACCAGCCGCGCGCCTGTACGGCGAAGGAATCCAATTGAGCCGGGGTGAAATCGTTGACGGCGCCGACCACCGAGTTCACCCCGCGAAAAATCGCCGACGCGAGCTGCCGCACCGGGACTTCGGGCCACTCGAGCAGGTCATCGCTGCTGCGATAACAGAGCGGATCGTGCTGAGTCCGGCCGTCGGCATGCATGCGTGCCGCGAACAGCGCAGCCAGCGCCGGGTTCTGCGCTTCCGCGTCCGGCAGCAGCACAACGCCGAATGGCGTCGCGAGAATCGGTACTACGAGCGGCGGCGCAACGCTCATGGGGGCGCAAGCTCAGCCAGGTAGTCGCGCAAATCCCCAAGCTCGCCCGCGTAGTGTCGCGCCCGACCCGAGGAACTGCGATACAGCGGCTCGCGTACCTGCCAGGCGCTGGCGGTCTTGATGGCGCCGCCGGCCGCCGCGGTCTGCGGCACATGCCCGCCCCATTCGAGCCCGAGAAAGGCGTAGAGCCGCCGCAACGCCGCCTCCGGGTCGCTCACCAGGGCATCGTAGTCAAAGTCGAAGATATCGGCCGCGAACTCAGCCTTCCAGTGCGCCATCAGGCGGCGATACTCGGTGAAGTAGTGCCCGATATCCTCAAGGTCGAGCGCGTAGCTCATCTGCTGATCAAGATGCAGGAAATAAATCGACAGACAGTTGTCGAGGGGATTGCGGACGGTATGGACGATCCGGGCATCCGGAAACAAGCTCTTGATCAGACCGACGTAGAGAAAATTATCAGGGCGCTTGTCGATCACGTAACGGGCGTGCTGCGACACCCGGGCGAGTTCGGTGCGGTAGCGCGCGGCGATGTCGCCGAGGCGCTCCGCGGACAGGGCCGCGAGCGCTTCGGGAAACGGCGTAAGCTCGGTGGCGACGAGGTGCGGCAAGAAATCGAACTCACCGCCCGGCGCGACATCCGGGCAGCCGGCGAGCAGCTGCTCGGTCAGCGT
>JBARBX010000570.1:0-3424 GCA_049793535.1 Steroidobacteraceae bacterium
CTTGTACATTGAGACCGGTAGCGAGAAGCGTGGTAGCACTTCGCAAATTGCCCTTGGTGACGTCAAGATAGCCACCCCTTGGAACCAGATAGAGGCTACGATGGGTTACGTGCGGAAGCTTCCGTTGCTTGTGCTCGTTGAAGAGGGTGTTCGAGCCGATGGCCTACTTGAAAAGGGCCTCGACTGGTACGTTCAAACCGTCGCACTGAATCGGGACTCGTTGAACACAAGCACATTCAACGGTGTCCTTGCCTCCTGGAAACAGAAACTGGCTGCGACTCCGCGCGATTCAGTCCAAGTGATTCCTCAACCAAGTGAAATGACCGTCGCTCAATTGCTTGGAGCAATGAAACCTGCACAACTGTGGTCCACGCTTGGTGCCCTGGTGGCTGCCCTCGCAGGGGCGTTCGCCCTCGGCGCGAAATTTTTCCCATAACACGTATGCTTAACCCCCTGTCGCTATTTCGCGCGACGTGCTCCAGACTTATAGCTGCAAGATTGATGTCAAGTTTACTGAACGAGCGCTTTTGGAGTGCCTTGGCTTAGTCGTTTTTTTGAGAGGTCTACGCCGGGGTCGTTGATTGTTTACGGGGCGCGCATTTATATTGATTCGCGCGACGTCTAACAATCGGTTCGAGCGATCGCGGGGTCACGTTGAACCTCACATAGGACGTCCTACTATGACAATTCTTTTCCGAGTCGGCGGCACCGCTGCCTTCGCAGCGCTAATTAACGGATGCGCGATGAGTTGGGTTCGGCCGGGTAGTTCCCCGGAGCAGACGCGAGACGACAATGCGGCGTGCCAAATGTCAGCGGCGGGTAACTACCCGCCGAACATCATTCGGGCTCATAGCCTAAGTTCTGGGGAACCGGCGCTGGACCAAGATGCCAACGCGCTCCTACGGGATGAGGATGCCAAGTTCTGTATGCGGCAGAAGGGTTACACCTTCGACCATACGCGCTAACAACTGGTCCGCCTAACAATCGGTTGGAGCCATCGCGGGGTCGCGTCTCGGTGAGCCAAGGAGGGATTCGATGATTTGGATACACTGCATTCGTTGGGCGTTGGTGAAAGCCCGCGCCGCTCAGCCTCATCGTTAGCGCCTTGGAGGTATGCTTATGCTCCAACATCTATTGTCGGCCACCCACATCGGAGTGTTTCTGGCTGCGGCTTTAGTTCTCGCCCTCACGCCAGGGCCGGGCATCATGTACGTAATGGCACGCACTTTGTCAGGAGGAGCATCGGACGGCATGGCGTCTGCTCTCGGAACGGGTGTTGGTGGCATGATCCATGTAACTGTTGCGGCGGTCGGGCTCTCGGCGCTGCTAGCGGCCTCGGCAAAGGCATTTCTCGTCGTCAAGTACGTCGGCGCCATATATCTGGTCTTCCTCGGGCTGCGCTCAATCCTCAGCGCACGTCGCGCGTCCAGGATTCCATCGATTCGACCGCATGGGGCCCGACGGGCCTTCCTGGAAGGAATACTTACCGAAGCGTTGAATGTGAAAACGGCGCTGTTTTTCCTGGCATTCATACCGCAGTTCGTGAATCACGCGTTACCCATCGCACCTCAATTTGCCCTCCTCGGTGTGTTCTGCGTGACGCTAAATACAGCGGTAGATTTTCTGGTTGTGCTACTTGCCTCCCGCCTGTCAGACTATTTCCGGAGCTCACCAAAACCAGCGCGATACATGTCTTATGGATCGGGCAGCGTGCTGGTAGGCCTCGGTGCTTATGTGGCGCTATCGGATAGTCGACGCCAACAATCGGTTCGAGCGATCGTGGGGATCGTCTTCGGTGGGTCAAGGTTCGGTGGGCCAAGGAGGGAGTCGATGATGGGGATAAAGTGCCTTCGTTTGACGCTGGTGAACCCCCGCGTCCCGCAACCTCATCGTTAGACGCCACCCTCATGCGCCTTACCAGACTTCTTCTAGATTTTGGCGGGGGCGTGTTCATCCTGTTGGGGATTTTGCATGCCCTCTACACATACCTCGATATCGGCCGTCCACGCCGCCTAGTTCCCAAGGATCCCGCGGTTATCCGAGCGATGGCCGAAACGAATTTGCGACTTTCCGGGACCGGCACAACGATGTGGCGCGCTTGGGTTGGATTCAATTTTAGTCACAGTCTGGGCGTTCTACTTTTCGGCGTCGTTTGCATCGCGACCAGCTTCATTCTTGGGACAACGGTCTTGCCGGCGTGGGTATTATTTGTCCTCGTCGCTATTGCATTAATCTATCTTGTGGTGGGCATACTCTATTGGTTTCGCATTCCTGTTGCCGGCATCACTCTGGCGGCAGTCTGTCTTTTCATCGCATGGTTTATGTACTCGACTGCTGGCGTCTAACAATCAGTTCGAGCGATCGCAGGGCGCGTCTTCGGTGAAGGAGAGGGGGGAGTCGATGATTGGGATAACGCATCTTCGTTCGACGCTGGTAAAGCTCCGCATCGCCCAACCTCATCGTTAGGTACCTAGATATGTCAGCGACACTACTGATCGGCGTCATGGTATTTGCTGGCATACCAGAGAACGCTCGTTGAACGGCACTCGCGGTCTTTCGACGCACGCTTGGGGGCAGCGATGGCACCATTGGGGCACATACAATGAGCGATGATTCCGATGGCAAGGCCCCGTCGGGCTGGATCCGCGTTATCGGGATCGTTGGTGCCGCCTTCGTGGTCCTGTACGGCGCCAAGGGTGTGTTGCACGACGACCTGCACGTGTCCCTTTCGAAATCCAGCAGTGCGGGCGTGCATCTACACGGCGCTCTCGCTTGGCTGTGCTTTGCCGGATTGGTGATGATCTCGATCGGAGTGGTTGGCTTTCTCGCTCCAGAGTTTGGTGATGGCGAATTCAACTTCGCCGCACGTCGGCGCCGATTTGGCCCGATATTCGCGCTGGGGGCGGTGTTCTACGTTGCTTCCCAGGTAATTGCTGACCTGCGGTCATGAGCGAGCACTCAGCAATCGATTCGAGCGATCACGGGTCACGTCTTCGGTGAGCCATGGAGGGAGTCGATGGTTGGTAAAGCGGCTCCGATTGTCGTCGGCGCGGATCTTTCCGCAGCAGCCCCTATTGCATGACCGCAGCTCGTAACAAGAAGGCCTTGCAGACGGCGTTTGAGGAACTCGCCAAAGGCAACGGGAAGTTCTTCGTTGACCTGTGGGCAGACGACTTCTGCTGGACGATTATCGGCAGCACCGCCTGGTCCAAGACCTACCGTGGCAAGGAGTCGGTCCGGAAGGATCTCATGGCGCCGCTCTTCGCAAAATTCGCCACGCAGTATACGAATGAGGCAATTCGCTTCATTGCCGAAGACGATTACGTCGTTGTTGAGTGTCGCGGTCAGGTAAAGACCAAGTCGGGTCAGCCTTACAACAACACATACTGCTACGTCTGCCGCATGACTGATGGGCGGCTAAAGG
>JBARBX010000571.1:0-1640 GCA_049793535.1 Steroidobacteraceae bacterium
GACTCAAGCAATTCCTGGGCGGCTCGAACCTGAAGCGATGGCCCTCAAGTCGCCGCGAAAAACCGAGGTCGCGGCGGTTTCCTCGTGCCAGCGCGACCGTGTTCGGCATCAGGCAGCGCCCGATCGGCGATTCGCGATCCAGTCCCCAATTGTCCTGGTTAATGCGAATTCGAAGACGCAATCACATCGCGGATGTCGCATGCCCGGGGCACTGCCCCGGTTTGCGCCCGCAGCCACATACGCAGCCAGAAGCAGTCATGCACCCGCACCAGTCGCGACTCGACGGGTCGTACGCGTTCGAGAGTCCGCGCCAGCACCCCGGCCAGCGAGGCTTCAGATGAGGCTTCGATCAGTTCGACTGCCGGATATGCAGCCTTGAGCATCGACGCATGAGCGGGACGGAAGGTCGTTCCTGCCACCAGCCCGCACTCCACCCTCAGCCCCGTCATTCGCTCCAACCCCAGCGCCAGCACCAAATCGAGCCGGTCCTCGAAACCCAGGTACAGAATTCGACTGGCCGCCGTGCGCAGTGGCAGCGCGCCAAAGGCGTCGACAAACAATCGAGGCACCAGGGCGGCCAGTCCCTCTATGTCGTGAAGCTCAGCGCTCAACACCGGGCAACTCCACTGAATCCCGAGTGCGCGCGTCACCAGCTGCTCGCTCACCCCTTGGCCGCGTACCAGCCAGTAGCCAAGCCGGCCGCCGCCCGCGGACCGCTGCGCCTCGAGAGCGCTGCGCAACTGGACGCTTGTGATCCATCCCTGCTCGAGCATCGCGAGGCCGAGCGGGATGCGATGGCCGCGCGTCTCACCGCCGTTACTGCGCGCATCCATCTCGCGCCCGAGCGCCGCCTCCACCATTGTCCTCACGCAGGCAGCCGAGCAGCACCATCCCCCTTCGAATATCGGCACTGAGCGGGGGCGAAACAGCTTCAGCCAGCCCGAGGAACAGCCGGGATTGGCACAAGTCGTGAAGATGCCCGCGCGGGCGGCGATTGGGTACGATCGCACGGCAGGCGACAGCGCGCGCTCCGGAACGAAATCTCCAGAAAAGGCGGAGACCAGGCTTCTTTCTCCCGCTGCAGGTTCCGTCCTGCCCCAAGCACGGCGTGTCAGAACAGGCATCGGATACTCTCCAGGCGTTTCTCGGGCGCGGCCACCGCAGTCACCCGCAAGCCAAAATTGCCATTCACCAGAACCACCTCGCCATGGGCCACAATCTTGTCGCCGACGATCAGGTCCACGGGATCGGCGACATGGCGGTCGAGCTGGACCACGTCTCCCGGCCCGAGATCGAGGATCTCGCCCAGCGGCATCTCCCGCGACCCAAAACGAAGGGAGGCCTGGAGCTCGACATCGAGCAGCAATTCGAGCCCCGGGCTTAACCGTGGCGCCGAAGCGCCGGCCGCGGACGACACCGGTTTCGGAAGCGAATCTGCGGCCGTGGCGCTGCGCAAATCCTCGCGCACCAGAACCGGCCAGGCGCGGTCACCCGACCGCAGTTCAAAGGCGCGAGTGACCTTGCTCCCACCGGAGACTTCTTCAAACTTTTCTACCCTGCACTTGGTTCCACTCCTGGCCAGCATCTCCCCGGAAGCGGCATTACAGGTCTCTTTGAGAATCTCGGCCCAGCCCGCCTTC
>JBARBX010000572.1:0-5210 GCA_049793535.1 Steroidobacteraceae bacterium
TCATGGGCCGGCGCGACTGATGCACCGGACCGTCGCCGATGAGAATGAGATCCGCGGCGAGCAGCGCGCGATTGGCGCGCAGGGTATCGGCCAGGTGCGGAGAGCCCGACTCCTCCTCGCCCTCCCACAGCACTTTGATATTGACCGTGAGCGTCTTGCCGATGGCCTTGAGCGCGTCGAAGGCCGCCAGAAAGGCCACGATCGAGGCCTTGTCGTCGCTCACCGCGCGGCCAAAGAGGCGCCACTCCGGATCGAACGGCCGGTGCGCATTGGGGCCGCGCACGTCGCGCCAGTCGATGGCGCGCTCGCCAGTATTCAAGGGGCCGCTGCGCATCACCGGATCGAAGGGGTCGGAGGGCCACTGCGCCGGCGTCACGGGTTGGCCATCGTAGTGGGCGTAGAAAATGACCGTGCGATGCGCACCCTTGGCCTTGAGACTGCCGAACACCGCGGCGGGCCCGCCGCCGCCTAAACCTAGCTGCGACGTCTCGAAGCCGCGCTGCTTCAATAGCTCCTGCAGGCGATCGGCGGCCGCTTTAAGTCCCGCGGGGTCCGCGGCCACGCTCTTCAAGCGGGTGAGTTCATCTAGCTGGCCAACGATGTCCGCCTCATGAGCGGCGCGGTAGCTCTCGACCTGCGCTGCGAGCGCGGGCACGGTCGCGCCGGGGCCCGCACCGGCGCGCAGCGCGATGGCGAGAAGCAAAAGGCCGCAGGCGGCTGGCCATTTCATGACGGCGAGTGTAACCCATGGTTGCGGCTGGACGTGGGGCGGGCAATTGGCCGAAACTAGGCCATGAACAAAAATCCCGCCTTGCATCGGGTGTGCGCGCTCGCCGCCATTCTCTGCTGCCCCGGCGCCTGGGCGGCCACGGCGGCGACGGCGGCACCCAAGTCGCCGCAGTCTGAGTCCGCGTTCGAGCAGCTAGTCGATGACTTTGTCTTCGGTACCCTGGCGCTGTCGCCCACCAATGCCACCAGCTACGGCTACCACGTGCATCACGGCGTCTCGCTCGACGACGCACTCGATGACTTCAGTCCCGCAGGGATCGCCGCCTCGAAGGCGCTGCTCAACGACATCGAGGCGCGGATCGGCCGGCTCGACTCCGGATCGCTCGACGCGGAGCAGAAGGCCGACATCGACATCATGCGCGATGCGCTCGGAGCCTCGCGCCTCGAGCTCGATGAGATCCAGAGCTACCGGCACAATCCCACCACCTATGTCGAACTGCTGGGCAACGGGCTGTATTCGCCCTATGTGCTGCACTACGCGCCGGCGCTCGAGCGCTACCGCCACATCATCAGCCGCATGACCAAGATTCCGGAACTGATCCGTCAGGCCGAAGCCAATCTGCAGGACTCGCCCGAGGCCTGGAATCGAGTGGCGCGCGAGGAGAACACCGGCAACATCGGGCTGATCGACACCACGCTGCGCGACGATTGTCCGCCCGGGCTGCGCATGCGCTACGACCAGGCGGCGGCGACGGCCATCGCGGCTTTGCAGGGATTCAACCACTGGCTGGAAAACTCCTTGGGAGACCGGTTAAGCGATTGGCGGTTGGGGAAGGAGCTGTACGCCAAGAAATTTCGCTTGACGCTGGCGACCGGCAAGAGCCCCGAGCAACTGCTGGCCGAAGCGGAGGCCGACCTCGCCAAGGCGCGGGCCGAGATCGCGCGGCTCGCCGCACCCAAAACCGTGGAGCAGGCACTCGCCGATGTGGCGCGCCAGCATGCCACCGCGGCGACCTACATGCAGTCCGCCAAGCAGGCGCTGGCCGGGGCGACCGCGTTCGTCAAAGCGAAGGAATTGGTGACGCTGTTCGCCAATGACAATCTGCAGGTCATCGACACGCCGGTGTTCATGCGCGGCATCTATGGGGTCGGCGGCTTCAATCCGGCACCGGCCTTGGAGCCGAAGTTGGGCGCGTTCTTTTGGGTGACGCCGATTCCCACCACCTGGCCGCAGGCGCGCATCGATTCGAAACTGCGCGAGTACAACGATTCGGGAATTCAGCACCTGACCGTGCACGAGGCCATGCCGGGTCACTATGTGCAAGGCGAGTATGCGAACCAAGTGGAGCCGCGCTCGCGGCGCCTGCTGCGCAATATCTACGGCAATGGGCCGTACGTCGAGGGTTGGGCGGTGTACACGCAGCAACTCATGGCCGATCAAGGCTACTTGAGCGACACGCCGGGTTATCGCCTCACGCTGCAGAAGCAGCTACTGCGGGTGTTGGCGAACACGATTCTGGATGTGCGCCTGCAAACCATGGGCATGACCGACCAACAAGCGCTCGACCTCATGACCAAGAGCACTTATCAGGAAATGGAAGAGGCCACCGCCAAGCTACAGCGCGCCAAGCTCTCCTCCTGTCAATTGCCCACTTACTACGCCGGGTTGAAGGGCTGGCTCGCGGTGCGCGAGCACTACCAGGCCAAGCACGGCGCCGCCTTCAATTTGAAGACGTTCCACGAGGCCGCCCTCAAGGAGGGCGCCGTGCCGCTGCCGGTGCTGGAGGGGTTGCTACATTGAGCGGAGCGGTGGCGCCGGGTTTGCCTAGGCTATACTGAGCCAATCTTAAGGTTTGTCGCGAGGCGCCCAATGAACGCGAGTCTCAAGCCCATCCACACCCCGTCCGAGGCGGAGCGCCACGCCCGGATCGAACTCGCGGCGTGCTATCGCCTGGCGGACCGCTTCGGCTTGAACGAGGGCATCGATAACCACATGACGGTGCTGGTGCCGGGCCATGCGGACCGGTTTCTGTTGGCGCCCTTCGGCAGGCATTGGTCCGAGGTCAAGGCCAGCGATTTTCTGGTGGTGGATTTCGATGGACGCATATTGAGCGGCCAGGGATTGGTGGAAGACACGGCGCTCTACATTCATCAGCCGGTGCATCGTCTCTCGCCGCAGGGTCGCTGCGTGCTGCACACCCACATGCCGTATGCGACGGCGCTCAACATGCTGGAGAATCCGCGCCTGGAGATGGCCGTGCAGACCGCGCTCGGGTTCTATGGCGATGTGGCCTACGATGCCAACTACAGCGGCCTGGCCTTCGACATGTCCGAGGGCGAGCGCATGGCGCGGGTGCTGGGAGAGAAGTCGGTGCTGATGATGGCCAATCATGGCGTGCTGGTGGTCGGCAAGACCATACCCCAGGCGTTCGAGCGGCTGTACTTTCTCGAGCGGGCCGCGCAGGCCCAGGTGCTCGCGCTGTCGACGGGGAGGCCCTTGAAGCTCATCCCGGAGCCGGTGATCCGCAAGACGTTGGCGCAATTCAGCGTGGGCACCACCGTCGGCGGCCGCGATCGCGCCGAGCTGCACTTCGAAGCCTTGAAGCGCGTGCTCGATCGCAGCGCGTCGGATTACGCGAACTGAACTCCGCTGCTCTAGCCGCGGTGGATCCGGCGCGGGCCGCCCGCAGCCCCATCGTTTTTCTATTGGCGGCGGTGCTGTTCATCAATTACGTCGATCGGGGTACCTTGCCCACGGCGGCGCACTTGATGCAGGGCGATCTGCACTTGAACTACACGCAGATGGGCATGCTCATGTCCGCCTTTTCCTGGACCTATACCGTTTCCCAAATCCCCGTCGGCTGGCTGGCCGAGCGCTTTGGCGCGCATCGAATCCTCGCGGCCGGCCTCGTACTGTGGGCGTCGGCCACCATCCTGATCGGATTCACGCACACCTTTGCCATGCTGCTGGTGCTGCGCTTGATGCTCGGCCTGGGCGAGAGCGCCGGGTTTCCGTGTGTGGCGAAGATCATGGCGGCGATCGTGCCGCCGAAGGGCCTGGGCACCGCCAACGGCATCGTGGCCCTGGGTTATTTGTCCGGGCCCGTGGTGGGCACCATTCTCGGCGGCCTGTTGATGGCGCACTTCGGCTGGCGCTCGGCATTCTGGGTGTTCGGCGCACTGTCCCTGCTGTGGTTGGCGCCCTGGTCCAGGGTGGCGGGCGGGGTCCGCGAGGCCGTGCGCGAGAGCGCGGAAGATTCGCCGACCCTGTGGATGATTCTCAAAGAGCCGTCGCTGTGGGGTACGGCACTCGGGCTCTTCTCCAGCAACTATACCTTCTACTTCATGCTGTACTGGCTGCCCACCTATCTGCAAACCGAGCGCGGTTTCTCGCTGATCGGCATGGCGCAGTTGGCAACGCTCGCCTTCGCGGTGAATGCGTTGAGTGCATTCGGCGCCGGCTGGGCCATCGACAAATACCTGCGCCGCGGCGGATCGGCCAACGTCGGCTACAAGTCGGTGATGGCCGTGGCGCACGTGGGATCAGTGGTGTGCATGCTGGCCATGGGCGTGGGGTCGCCAACCCTGGCGCTGATCGGCGTGTTCGTCTTTCAGGCGCTGTGCGGCGCTTCCTCGCCCGGGGTGTACGCCATGTGCCAGATCCTCGCCGGCCCGCGTGCCTCCGGTCGCTGGGTGGGCATTCAAAATTCTCTGGGCAACCTGCCGGGAATCATTGCACCCTGGCTCACGGGATACATCATCCAAAGCACCGGGCATTTCACCAACGCCTTCGTGGTGGCCGCGGCGGTGAGCATGCTCGGCTTGGTCGGCTGGATTGGAATGGTGCCAAAGCTTGCTGAATTGAAATGGAAACCGGCGGCGCAGCCCGCCGCCGGATAGCGTCTTAAAAAGACCCAAGGAGGGAGGTATGGCAGCGTTGCTGCGGACGATGCGCGCGGACATCACGACGCTTGCCGTCGATGCGATCGTGAATGCCGCGAATTCCAGTCTTCTCGGCGGCGGCGGTGTGGACGGCGCCATTCACGCGGCAGCGGGACCTGCGCTGCTCCGAGAATGCCAGCGCCTCGGGGGCTGTCCACCGGGGCAGGCACGCATGACCGCTGCCTATCGATTGAAGGCCAAGCGCATTATTCATACCGTGGGCCCGGTCTGGGGCGGCGGCGCCAAGGGTGAGCCGGCGGTGCTGGCGTCTTGCTATCAACAGTCGCTGCAGCTCGCGGTCACCCACGGCCTCAAATCCGTGGCGTTTCCCTCGATCAGCACGGGCGTGTACGGATACCCGCTCGAGCTCGCCGCGCCGGTGGCGCTGCGCACGGTGCGCGAGTTCACCGCCCACACGGATGAACTCGACGAAGTAATTTTCTGCTGCTTCTCGGATGAGCATTTCGCGCACTATTCGCGACTGCTCGGCGATGATTCCACGGGGGGATAGGGGCGGTGCTGCCGTGATAGGTTTAGAC
>JBARBX010000573.1:0-4872 GCA_049793535.1 Steroidobacteraceae bacterium
GCGTTGCGGGTCGCCCGGGCGCCGAGAGCGGCCGGGGGGGGACGGGGCGCAACGGTCGCCTGGCTCGGCCCCGGCGGCGTCGCGGCGCCATACCAGGTGCCGGCGGGCTGGCCTGCCCACGAGGGGAAGGTACGGGTGCCGTTGATGATGCAGGCGCTCTGGTTCGTTCCGGCCACATTGTTGATAAAACCGGCATCGTGCTCATCCCATCCGACCAGACGGATGGCCGCTATGGACGACAGTGGGATGTTGACGAAACCCTCGGCTTCATAACCCGTGCCGCCATGCGTGATCTTGTTGCCCTGAACATCGTAGCCCGCCTCGAACTTGGTCGGGTCCGGCTTGTTGGTGATGATGCGCACGGTACCGGCCTCGGAGCTCGCCCCGTACAGGGTGCCTTGCGGACCTTCGAGAACCTCGATGCGCTGGATGTCGTACAAATGCACGTCCACGGTGCCGTCGATGGTCGTGACCGGCTGCTCATCGAGATAGGTGCCGACGCTCGGCTGCGATCCCGAATGGTTCTCGTTCGCGCCGCTGACCACGCCGCGCATGTAGATATGCGAGGTCCCGGGCTGGCCGTTGCCGCCCTGGCCCTCGGCGCGCGAGTACGCGATGCTCGGCGAATACTTCACATAGTCGTCGAGGTCCATCACGTGCAGTTGCTCGAGTTTCGTGTTGTCCAACACCTCGATGCTGATCGGCACGTCCTGCAGGTTTTCCGTGCGCTTCTGCGCCGTGACCACGACCTCTTCGAGGGTATTGGTTTCGGCATCCGCCGCGGCGGCGGCGTGCACCATCGGCGATGCACCGGCCAGAATCGCCGAAATCGACGCTGCCAGCGGCAAGCGGCGCAGCACGTGATGACGATGGCCGGGCTGCTGCTGTTGTCGGCCTGCGAGGTTCGGGCGTTGCTGCCACGAGGTGAATGGACTGCGAGTCATGATGTTTCCCTTGCTCCCTTGAGTTTTTAAATCGATCGACAATTCTTCAATCAGTTGAACGGCGCGGCATGTGGTGCGGCTGGATAGCGCTCCAGCACCGGGCCCAAGGCCTCCTTCAGGGCGCCGAGCCAAGGCTCATAGTGCCGCCAGTGGTCCACGCCGTCTTTGAAAATGGGACGACGCACCTGCTCCGAGCTCGCGGTGCGCACCGCCCGCTCGTTTTCGTAGAATCTCAGTGTTTGCTCCTCGAAGGGCAGCACGCAATGATCGAGGAGCCGCCGAATCTCCGCTTCGGTGTCATCGACGGTGGCCTCGTAGAATACCTGATGCACCCGGCCCGGCAGCACGGCGTCGATGTGGCTCATCAAGTCTACATAGTCCCGATAGTACCGGCCGAGATCCGTCAAGTCGTAGGAAAAGTTCTGACCTCGGGCGAAGTGCTGTTTGAACGCCGAGAAGCAGCAGCCGAGCGGGTGCCGTCGGGCGTCGATGATCTTGGCGTTCGGCAGCATCAGATGAATAAGCCCGACGTACAGCCAATTATTGGGCAGCTTGTCGATGAAGAACGGGGCGGCGGTCTTGCGATAAACCCGAGTCTCGGTCAGATACCGTTCGCCGAGACCGCGCAACTCGTCGGCACCCAGTGCGGCGACGGTGTCGAAGAACGGCGTCTCAGCATCCCCCTCGTCGCGGCCGGACAGGTCGCGCGCGATCTGCGGCAGGGTGGGCAGCTCCATGGTGCCCTCGACGGCCGAGTGGCTGGCAAGGATTTGCTCGAGCAGCGTGGAGCCGGCGCGCGGCAATCCGATGATAAAGATGGGCGATGCGTCCGGCGAGCCCCCACCCGCCCGCGCCGCGAAGAATTCGGCCGTGTATTGCCGCTTGCAGTAGCCGACGTAGCGCGCGTTCGCCTCCGCGCTGTACGGTTGCTGAGTCTTGCGTAGGGCATTGCCGCAGACGTAGTGAGCGAAAGATTGCTCGTAGGACTTTTCATCCTCCAGCGCCTTGGCGAGCGAGAATTCGAAGTGCAGGCGATCTTCGTCGCCGAGATCGTCTCTCTGCAGGGCGGCGCGCAGCGCGGCGACATCGCCGTCCGAGAATCGAAAAGTCTTGAGATTGGCGAGACTCCAGTAAGCCTCGCCGAGCGTCGGCTGCATGGCGATGGCGCGTCGGTAAGCGGCTACGCTGTCGTCCTGTCGGCCCGCCGTCTTGAGCGAATGCCCGTAGCTCATCCAGATCTTGGGCTGGCGCGGAAAGTCCTTGAGCGCCGCCTCGTAAACGTCGATGGACTTGGAGTAGTCGCCTAGATTCGCGAGCACCGCGGCCTTGAGGTTCAAATAGCCGGGGTTGCGGGGCTCCTTGGCGAGCAAGGCCTCGACCTGCGGCAGTGCCAAGGCACCCTTGCCCTGACGATTCAGCACCACGGCATAGTTGTGGCGCGCCCCGTCGAAGCTCGGGGAGAGCGCGAGACAGCGCTCGAGCAGCGTCTGGGCGTCGGAGAACCGGCGCAGGCGCGCCGCCACCTCGGCCAGCATGCGCAGCGCCGCAATATCGCTGGGATGAGCTGCGAGGTGGGCACGCAGCCGCGAGTCGGCCTGCGGCAAGTCATTCTCGACCAAGAATGCAGCCGCTTCCATCAAGCGCGGATCCTTGGTCGCGGTTCCCAGGTAGCGCGCGCGCGCCTGGTCGGCGCCGCGGGAATCGCCGCTGAGCTCGAGATGGTCGGCGAGCAGGCGCCAGGCATCGGCGGAATCCGGTTTGAGCTGCAAGGCACGCTGCAGCGAGGCGATTGCCTCGGGCACGCGGCCCGCCTCGCCGCGAGCGACAGCGAGTTCCAAGTGAGCGGGTGCCGATCGCGGTTGCTCACGGACCAGCGGTTCGAGCACCTCGAGCGCAACCTGAGTCTGGCCGGCGCGCCGATGAGCGGCGCCGAGAATCAGCCGGGCATGCGGGTGTCCGGGGACGGCTTTCAGGATCTCGTCCGCTTGTTCAATCGCGAGTCTGGGATCCTTCTCCAGCAGTCGTGCAGCATGCCCGAGCGCAACATCCAGTGTTCCAACGGGCTCTGAGGCGCTGTTCAATTGAGCATCCAGTCGATCCCCGTAGATTGTTGTGACCCAATAAGAATCTCCCGCGGTGACTTTGTCAAATCTGCAACAGCTCCCGCGAGCCGTTCGCAGAACCCGGTTCGAGGTTCGAATGTTTCCCGCCGCTGCGTCCGGCAGGCGTGCGCAAGCGCAGATAAACTACCGTTAATCAAAGAGTTATCGCCACATCATCCGGCGCCGCCGAGGTGTGCCCGAGACTTTGCACAGTCTCGGCGTAGCAACTGTACGAGCGTTCAGAGACTCTTTTTGCCACAGTTGTGCGAGCTGCCGCAAGGGTCCTTGGGCGGCCGGCTCATCGCTCGCGGCGATCCGATGTATCCCGGCCCGCGCAGCACCTGCCCAGGCCTGGCTCCCGTCATCTGCCCGTCCGCGATCACCGGCACGCCGTTCACCAACACCCAGCGCATGCCCACGGCCAATTGGTTCGGCGCGCTGAACGTCGAGCGATCCGCGACGGTCGCCGGATCGAACACCACGACGTCCGCCCACAGGCCGCGCTTGAGCACCCCGCGATCGGCGAGCCGCAGGCGCTGCGCGGGCAGCGCGGAGAATTTGCGGATCGCCTCCTCGAGCGAGAGACGATGTTCTTCGCGCACGTACTTGCGCAAGATCCGGGGAAAGGTCCCGTAGGCGCGCGGATGCGGATGCTCCTCGCCCAATTTGCCCTCCGGCGAGGTACCCGAGCTGTCATTGTTCACCGAAACCCAGGGTTGCAGCAGCGCGAGAGTCACATCGTCCTCCTGCATGCCGAACACCGCGCAGTTCGTGAAGCCGTTGTCCTCCACCAAGATGTCCAGCAGCGTCTCGAGCGGGTCCTTGCCCCGGGACTTCGCAATGGCCGCGATGGTCTGGCCCTGTAGCGGGCGCAGTGCCGGGTTCTTGACCACGCCGATGAGGATGGATTCGGGCCCGGGTACCTCGTCCCATTCATTGTCCCAGGCGGCGCTCGGGGTCTTGATGTCCTTGATGATGCGGGCACGCGTCGCAGGATCTTTCAGCCGCTGCACCATTTTCTCGTTGCCGCCGTCGTGCGCCCACGGCGGCACGAACGCCGACATCTCGTTGAACCAGGCCGTGTAGGCGTAAGTGTCGGCACTGATGTCGAGACCGCTGGCGCGGGCCGCCTCGATGCGCCGGATCACCTCGGGCATATGCCCCCAGTTGCTCTTTCCCGCAACCTTCAAGTGCCAGATCTCCGCGGGAATATGCGCCTCGCGTGCGATGCGAAAGGTTTCGTCGAGCGCGGCCATGATGCCGTCCCCCTCGGAACGCATGTGGGTGGCGTAAATGCCGCCGTAGGGCGCGGCCTCGGCGGCAAGCGCAATGAGCTCCTCCGTGGAGGCATAGGGGGCAGGGGCGTATTCAAGCGCGGTCGATACCCCGACGGCGCCCTCTTCCATGGCTTCGCGGACCAGCGCCCGCATGCGGTCGAGTTCCGCCGGCGTGGGCGGCCGATTGTCAGCGCCGATCACCACCTCGCGCAGCGAAGTCGCGCCCACGTACGAGGCCAGATTGATGCCGATCCCCTGGCGCTCGAGGCGCGCGAAATACTCCCCGAGCGTCTGCCAGTCCGCCTTGAGGCCGTAGTGCTCCAGCGTTTGGGCGGCCTCCTCGCGCGCGTGGCCGGTCATCGGCGCCGCCGAGTTGCCCTCACCCGTGATTTCTGTGGTGATGCCCTGGTAGATCTTGGACGGCAGGCGCGGATCGACCAAGATGGTGTACTCCGATTGCCCGAGCATGTCGATGAAGCCCGGAGCCACCACATTGCCCGTGGCGTCGATGCGCCGCTTTGCATGCGCGTGAGCCAAATTGCCGATGGC
>JBARBX010000574.1:0-2118 GCA_049793535.1 Steroidobacteraceae bacterium
GATGCGGCGTTGCTCCCCTTACCCATACTCCCCGGTATGGCCTCGGGTCGCGCCTTGCCTCGGGCCATTTTGGTCTCGCAACGCCGCTCATCACCAAAGTGTTCACAGGCCCCTAGCTTACCCTGGAATTCCCGGCGGGACGCCCCATACAGGGGGTTATGAACAACTCGCAGCCCAGTTTGGCCGTACGCGTGGACCCCAATGACATGGTGCGGTACGTACAGGATTTGATGGCGAGGCCGGAGGCCGCGGCGCCCGAGACGTCGCTCGCGCTCGCGCAGCGCCAGTGGGGCGGCGATACGCCACAGGCGCGGGCCGCCCAAATGCGCTGGAGCGCGCTCAATCGAGCCTTCGGCGATGCGCGCGTCGGCACTTGGACGACTCACCCCAGGCGTGACCGGATTCATGTGCCGGCAGCGCTGATCGCCGCGGCCGGGGTGGCGCGATTGACCATGGCCGAGCAGGAAGTGGTGTTCGACATTCCAACCCTGCTGGACGCCACCTTGGAGCTATGCGAGGCGGCGGGCCACGCCTAGACGCCTAGACTTCCGGGGCCAGCACGCTGCGGTCGCTGAAGGCCAGGAAGTCGCCGTTGATCAGGCTCTCGCGGCAGTTGTAGCGCAGCCGGTGGCCGTCCGGCCGGGCCACATGCCCGCCCGCGGCTTCGAGCACCGCCTGGCCGGCGGCGGTGTCCCATTCCGAGGTGGGGCCGAAGCGCGGATAAAGCTCGGCCTTGCCTTCCGCCACCCAACAGAACTTGAGTGAACTGCCGATGGCCGTCAGCACGTGGGGCCCAAGCCGCGCAAGATAGGCTGCCGTCTCGGGGCTGGTGTGCGAGCGGCTGCCGATAATGCGCAGGGGATTCTGCGGCGGCGCTATCCTGATCGGCCGCTGCGCTGTTCCTTGATGCTGGCTGAAGGCGCCTGTGTCTCGTGCTCCCCAATAGAGGAGCCCGAGGGCCGGCGCGGCCACAATACCGAGCACGGGCTCGTGCTCCTGGACCAACGCTATATTGACGGTGAACTCGCCGTTGCGCTTGACGAACTCGCGAGTGCCGTCGAGAGGATCCACCACCCACAGCTCGCGCCAGGTTCGGCGCTCGCTCCAAGGCGCCTGCGCCGATTCCTCGGAGAGAATGGGGATGTCGGGCGTGATTCGATTGAGGCCTTCGATGATGACTCGCTGCGAGTCCAAATCCGCCAGCGTCAGCGGCGAATCGTCTTCTTTGCGCTGCACCGCGAAGCTCTCGTCCTGGTACACCCGCATAATGGCGGCGCCGGCGTGCGCGACGATGGGCATCAGGGCGGAGGCCAGGGCGGGAAGATCTCGCATCGGTTGGTATGATACGCAAATGCACGACGCCCCCGCAGTCAACTGGTCCGCCATCGATACGGTGTTGCTCGACATGGACGGCACATTGCTCGACCTGCGCTTTGACAATTGGTTTTGGCAGGAGCTCATTCCCAGCCGTTACGCGGCCGCGAACGGCCTCGGGCTCGCGCAAGCGCAAGCGCTGCTGGCGCAGAAGCTCATCGCGGTGCGAGGGACTCTGCAGTGGTATTGCATCGAGCATTGGACCCGGGAACTCAAGCTCGATGTCGGCGCCATCAAACGCGAGGCGCTGGCCAAGGTGACATTCCTGCCCGGCGCACGCGAGTTTCTGACCAGGCTCAAGGACAGCGGCAAGCGGCGCGTGCTGGTCACCAACGCGCATCCGAGAACTTTAGGCCTGAAGAACGAGCGCGTCGCGCTAACCCAGTACTTCGACGCCTGCTACTCCACTCACGCCTTCGCGGCGCCGAAGGAGAGTGCGGCATTCTGGCCGCGGCTGGCCGCGGAGGAGATATTCCAGCCGCGGCGCACTCTGTTCGTCGACGATTCACTGAACGTGCTCAAGGCCGCCCGCGATTTCGGCATCGAATGGCTGCGCGCGGTGCGTTTGCCGGATTCGGGGCTCCCGCCACAGCACACGGGTGAGTTTGCGGCGGTGGATCGGGTCGCCGATCTTATGTAGCGGCGCCGCCCCCGGGGCCGCCACCACTACCGCCACCACCGCTACTGCCGCCGCCGCTACTGCCGCCACCACCCCGGCCGCGCCGCCGCCGTGAAGCATCGCCC
>JBARBX010000575.1:0-1742 GCA_049793535.1 Steroidobacteraceae bacterium
CGCCATCTGTATCTCGCCTCAACGCACCAATTGCTCGGCGAAGTGCTGTTGCGGCGCGGCTCGCTGGCAGCCGCCGAAACCGAACTGCGCACCGCGCTCGACATCAGTAACGCACTGGCGGGCACCACTAGCTGGCGCACCGCACGCAGCGAGGCGAGCCTGGGCTGGTTGTTGACGCTGCGAAACGATGCCGCGGAAGGTGAGCCCATGCTCGTTGCGGCGCGCTCCAAATTGTTGGCGTTGAAAGGTGCGCAGGACCCTGCCGCACAGCTCGCGACCGCACGACTGGCCGAGTACTACCGCACGCACCACCGTGACGACGAGGCGGCGCGGGTTCTCGCGGCGCCCGACAAGCGGTAAGCTTGAGGAACTATCCCGGCTGCGGGCGGTCCGCACCTAGCGTAGGTGCGCGATACGTATCCTCGAGGAGTCTTTCTTGATGCCAACTAGAAGAATGACCGCTTCGGCACTGATCTTCTCGGCGATCTTCGCCATCGGCGCAATTGTAAATATTGCGCGGGCCGGAGCCGCACGGGAAGAAGGTCGCCTGCTCACGGCAACCGAGGTGCTCGAAGAGGTTCAGGCGATGCCGGATCAGCGCATCCCGGATGCGCTGCTAACCCGCGCCTACGGCATTGCCGTCATACCCGACGTCACCAAGGTCGCCTTCATATTCGGCGGCCGGCACGGCAACGGCGTGCTGGTCGTGCGCGACAAATTGTCCTCGCCCTGGAGCAATCCCACATTCGTTGCGCTGACCGGCGGAAGCTGGGGTCTCCAGGCCGGCGCCCAGTCCTCGGACATCATTTTGGTGTTCACCACCAAGACCGGCATCGAAGGGATTGCCGGCGGCAAGCTGACCTTGGGCGCGGACGCATCGGTGGCCACGGGCCCGGTCGGCCGGCAGGGATCGGCGGCGACCGACATGAGTTTCAATGCCGAGATCTATTCCTACGCGCGCACGCGCGGCCTGTTCGGCGGCATTGCGCTCGATGGCAGCGTCATTTCCATCGATAGGTCGGCCAATGCGGCGTATTACGGCAAGAGCGGAGTGACGGCCACCGAGATATTCTCGGGAACCGCACCCGCCGCGCCGGCCACGGCACAACGATTCCTCGAGCGGCTGGCCCAGGCGACTCATACCGCCGTACGGGGCTCTCCGGCGCCGCAAGCCGATATGCCGGCAGCCTCGGCGGCCGAAGTTACCAACGGCGCGGCACCGAAGGCTGACGCCCCGCGCACCTATCCTCTGGAAGAGCAGAAGTAGGCCGTGCGCATAGGGATCTTGGGATTGGGAAGCATGGGGCAGCCCATGGCACGAAGGCTCGCCCAGGCAGGATTCAGCGTAACCGGTTTCAACCGTACCCGCAGCCGGGCCGAGGCACTGTTGCGTGACGGAGTACTGGTCGCCGACACGCCCGGTCAGGCCTGCGACGTGGATCTGCTGATCAGCATGGTCTCGGACGACGAGGCCGTGGATCAGTTGTTCTGGCAGAACGGACGCTTCCTGACTTCAGCAAGGCCTGGACTCGTGCATGCCGGCATGAGCACCATTAGCGACACCATGGCGGCGCGCCTGGTAGCCGCTCATCGCCAGCACGGACAGAGCTATATTTCCGCCCCGGTCTTCGGGCCGCCCGAGGCCGCGCAGTCCGGCAAGCTATACATTGCGGTCGCCGGAGATGATGTGGTGATCGAGCGTTGCCGCCCTGCTTTCAAGGTTCTGGGGCGCGTCGACGTGA